>NATK01000102.1 GCA_002085285.1 Candidatus Latescibacteria bacterium 4484_7 | reverse complement strand
CTCCATCTAAAGCTCGCGCGGAGGCAGGTTCATCACGTCTCTCACATCCTTCATAGTCGCTTCGGCGACCCTTCTCGCCCTGCTCGCTCCGTCGTTGAGCACCTCGCGAAGCATCTTCTCGTTTTTCTCTATCTCCGTTCTCCTCTGCCGCATCTCCCTCAGAGCTCCGTTCATCTTTTCGGCAAGCTCCATCTTGCAAGCGACGCATCCCCTCTCTCCTCCTTCGCATTCCTTCCTGATCGTTTGTTGATTCTCGCGGTTGTAGATTCCGTGAAAGGTGTACACTACGCAACCGTCGGGATGGCCCGGATCGTTTTTCCTTATCTTCACGGGATCGGTGAACATGCTCTTCACCTTCTCCGTCGTCTCTTCCTCGGTGAAGGAAAGCGCTATGTAATTCCCCGAGCTCTTGCTCATCTTCCTGTCGACACCGTCTATGCCTGGAACCTTGGGCACCTCGGTCAAAAGGACCTCGGTGATAGGAAAAACATCCCTCCCATAGAGGCTGTTAAACCTCGCCGCAAGGTCACGAGTCATGTTGACATGAGCCTCCTGATCCTTTCCCACGGGGACATAGTCACCCTTGTACAGAAGGATATCCGCCGACTGAAGCGTCGGATAGCCGAGAAGCCCGTAACTCGGATATTCGATCTTGTAGCTTTGAACCATATCCTTGTATGTTGGATTGCGTTCGAGCCACCCCAGTGGAGTGATCATCGAGAAGAGCAGGTGCAGCTCGGCGACTTCGGAAACTTGCGACTGAATGAATATCGTGCTCTTGTTCGGATCGAGACCCACTGCAAGCCAATCTACGGCGAGTTCCATCACCCTGTCTCTGAGTGAGCCTACATTCTCATAGCCTACTGCACCCCGTCCGCCGGGTGTCGTAAGCGCGTGCCAATCTACAATGAAATAGAAACAGTCATATTCGTCTTGAAGCTTGACCCAGTTGTTAAGGGCTCCGAGAAGATTTCCAAGATGCAAGCTGCCCGTCGGCCTCATCCCACTCGTGACTCTCTTCCTGCTCATCCACCACTCCTTGCGAAATACGAAACCGTCAAACATCCAGGATAGCGCATTTGACGAAAGATATTAACCGGCATAGAAATAAAAAGAAACAGAAAAAATCGGCCAGTTTTTTTTCTCGAAAAAAATAGGGGTGGCAGGACTCGAACCCGCAACCACCGGTTTTGGAGACCGATGCTCTAGCCACTTGAGCTACACCCCTGAAACATCGTAAGATGCTTATTGGATAACTTTTATATGATAACATTACGAAATGCAAAGTCAAGTTTTTTAGCGATATTGACCCGTTCGAGAGCTTTGTGATATATTCCACTATGCCTTGCAGGCACTTCGACGATATCTACTACTACGGTTTTTCGAAAAGAAGGTTACATAAAACTCATTCGAACGGAGGTACCAGATGATCACAGGTATACCGAAATACAAGATGCCCGACAACGAACCTATAAAATCGTATGCGCCGGGCAGCGAGGAAAAGAAGGAGCTCAAGGCGAAGCTAAAGGAACTCTCCAGAAAGAAGATCGAGATTCCATGCGTGATTGGCGGGAAAAACGTTAGAACCGGCGACTTCGGGTACTGCCGTGTTCCTCACAATCACGAACACATCCTCGCTAAATATCACAAGGCGGGCTCGAAACAGGTGGAGTCGGCCATCAAGGCTGCTCTCAAGGCTAAAGAGGAGTGGTCGAGGATGCCGTGGGAAGCAAGGGCAGCTATATTCCTTAAAGCTGCCGATATGCTCTCCGGAGAATTCAGGCAGACGCTCAACGCCGCAACGATGCTCGGCCAGAGCAAAACGGTTTTTCAGGCGGAGATCGATTCCGCCTGCGAGCTCATTGACTTCTTCCGTTTCAATACTTACTACATGATGCAGATTCTCGCCACCCAGCCTGAATCTTCCAAGGGGACTTGGAACATGACAGAGGCGAGACCTCTCGACGGATTCGTTTTCGCGGTAACGCCTTTCAATTTTACATCGATCGCCGGCAACCTCCCAACGGCTCCTGCGATCATGGGCAATACCGTAGTCTGGAAACCCGCTTCGAGTGCAGTCTACGCGGCACACTACATCATGCAGCTCCTCAAGAAGGCTGGACTTCCAGACGGAGTCATCAATATGATACCGGGGACAGGCTCGAAAGTCGGTCCGACAGTCCTGACCCATCCCGACCTCTCCGGCGTCCACTTCACGGGCAGTACATCGACCTTCCAGAACATGTGGGCAACGATTGGCGCCAACATCAGAAACTACAAGGCATACCCGAGAATCGTCGGCGAGACGGGGGGCAAGGACTTCATCTTCGTTCATCCTTCGGCAGATCTTGACGCCGTGGTGACTGCGATCGTGAGAGGGGCATTCGAATATCAGGGCCAGAAGTGCTCGGCGGCTTCGCGTGCATACATACCGAGAAGCATTTGGAAAAAGCTCAAGGCGGAACTCTTCGCCCAGCTCGAGACGATCACGATGGGCGACGTAATGGACTTCAGAAACTTCATGTCGGCAGTCATCGACAAGGCGGCATTCGAAAGCATAAAGTCGTACATCAATTATGCGAAGCGCTCGCCGCACGCAGAGGTGATATACGGAGGCAAGTGTGACGATAGTGTGGGATACTTCATAGAGCCCACCGTTATCCTCGCAAGGAGGCCCGACTTCAAGACTATGCGTGAGGAAATCTTCGGTCCGGCCATCACGATCTACGTGTACAACGACAAGCAGCTCGACCGCACCCTCGAGCTCTGCGACAGGACTGCCGCCTACGCGCTCACGGGAAGTATCTTCTCCACCGACAGGGCCGCAATCGTAAAAATGACACAGGCGCTTAGAGGTGCAGCAGGCAACTTCTACATCAACGACAAGCCTACCGGTGCCGTGGTGAATCAGCAGCCTTTCGGCGGAAGCAGAGCATCAGGTACAAACGACAAGGCAGGCAGCCTGCTCAACATGATCCGTTGGACGAGCCCGAGAACGATAAAGGAGAGCTTCGTTCCGCCGAAAGACTACAGATATCCGTTCATGCTCGAGGAATAACTCAAGCAATCGGTTTTAAGCAGCCAGCTCCGCGAGCACGGCCTTGAGAAGCTTCCAGAACTTCTCGACCGAAGGGATGTTCACCCTTTCCTCGGGAGAGTGAGGATGCTCTATCTGCGGTCCGAACGAAACCATGTCCATTCCAGGGAACTTTTCACCGATGATCCCGCATTCGAGCCCCGCGTGAATGGCTTTCATCTCGGGCTTCTCGCCTAATTCGCGCTCGTGGACTTTGCTCACGACGGCGAGGACCTTCGATTCGAGATTCGGCTTCCATCCTGGGTAAGGCTCGTCCTCTGTAATCTCGGCTCCAGCGAGCTCTGCAACCGCGCGGATCCTGTCTCGCAGGGCCTGCAGCGCACTGCCGATCGAACTTCGCGTGGACGTTCCTATAACCACCTCTTTAGCACCCGTCGAAATGGTTGCCAAGTTGTTCGATGTCTCTACAAGGCCCGGGATGTCGTAACTCATCGCCTCGACACCGTGAGGAATGGCAAGAATGAGATTGAGGAGCTTCTTCTGACTCTCTTCATCGAGCACCTGAGTGATCGGCTTTTCGGCCATCTCTATCCTCACGTCCATATCTTTCTCTCTGCCTCCGAGCTCCTCGGCTATACGCTGCGTTTCGTCTGCGATGAGCTTGGACAGCTCATCGACGGCGGTCTCGAGAACCATCACCTCGGCGACGGCCTCGCGAGGTATGGCGTTGCGCTTGTTCCCGCCGTTTATCGAAGCGACGTGGCACGGTTGCATGCGCGATGCCTTCCAGAGAAGCCTTCCAAGAATCTTTATCGCATTGCCCCTCTGCTCGATTATGTCTATGCCAGAGTGCCCTCCCCGCAAGCCGGTGACCTTGAGGAGATAGCTCTTCGTCCCGACAGGCGCATCTACGAATTTGACAGGGAACCTTGTCGTGCTGTCACCGCCTCCCGAGCAGCCGATATAGACTGCGCCGATCTCTTCGCTGTCGAGGTTGAGCAGCGTCTTCCCTTCGAGGAATCCCGGCTCGAGCTTGCCGGCACCGGTAAGCCCGACCTCTTCGTCGACGGTGAAAAGAAGCTCCAGGGGACCGTGCACGACATCCTCGGCATCGATCGTCGCCAGAGCGGCTGCGAGACCGATCCCGTTGTCGGCGCCAAGAGTAGTTCCATTAGCCTTGAGCCAATCGCCGTCGAGCACAAGCTCGATCGGGTCCTTGCTGAAATCATGATCGACATCGGCGTTCTTCTCACATACCATGTCCATGTGCCCCTGCAAAACGACTACGGGAGCGTTCTCATGACCAGGCGTGGCTGGCACCTTGATCACGACATTGCCGTTCGAATCTTTCTTCGCCTCGAGATTCTTGCCCTTCGCATAGCTGAGAAGATACTCGGCGAGCTGCTCTTCGTGACCCGAGCAGCGGGGGATACTTCTGATCTTGTCAAAGTGCTTCCAAAGCTCCTTTGGCTCCAGTCCTTCGATAGACATCGTTCGCTACCTCCCTTTCAGAAAAAATGCACTGCGTTCAAAACATCTCCAGATACCTACGATTACCCTGATCTTCTTTAGAAGACAATGCAAGGCTCCGCCGCACCATACTGAATGGTCGGAAGATTAAGATACTATAAAAAATCAAGAAAATCGACTATATTTTAATCGAAGCAGTCGAGTCAAGCATTAGAATGGATGAAACCGACAGCGCCTATCTCGACGCCCGCAACTCTGTACAATGAAGAACGAATGACACCTTTCGGTTTTCGATTATTGAAAAGGAGCCGCCGATGACAAAAGAAATGACCGTAAGAACAAAAAAGAGAAACGAATTCATAGACATAACAGGGGAAGTCGAAAGAATCGTTGAAGAGAGCGGAGTGAACGAAGGGATATGCACAGTCTTCGTGCCTCACACGACGGCTGCCGTCACGATCAACGAGAAGGCCGACCCCAACGTAGCGAGGGACATAGTCAACACCCTCGAGAAACTCGTGCCGTACAGAGGCTCGTACCTACATGCAGAGGGCAACTCCGACGCCCACGTAAAATCGTCGCTCGTTGGGGCATCGGAAACGATCCTCGTGAGCTCGGGAAGGCTCATCCTTGGAACATGGCAGGCGGTGTTCTTCTGCGAGTTCGACGGACCACGGACACGCCGCTGCATTGTCAGCGTCAACGAACATTAAAATAGATAGAAGAACGGGAAAAGGCCGCTCGTTTCCTTCTCAAGCCAGATGTCGAGGTAGATGTTGTCAACGTTGACGTAGCCGGCCGTCGGACCCGCCGTCGTTACCACAGCCTTTATATAGAATCGGTCCTGATTCAAGGCCTTGAGAACGAGCGGAGGGCTCTTCACCGCCACGTGGAAAACCTCGCCTACATCGATCGTATCCGCAGCGACAAGCTCGTTTCGAGTCGCGTCGTCGATATTTGCCTCTCCGCTTTCGAGCCCTACGAAGAGCCTTACGAATACGGGACTTGTAAGTTCGCTGGCCGTTATGTCAGCAAACATGTCGGCACGGGTTACATCGTAGTCGTCTCCCCTAATCTCTTCGGGGACATCTATCTCCACCTCGTTGTAGTAATGACTCAAAGGTGTAACAAGAACGATCGAATCTATACTTTGCGGGTCGGTCTTGTTGTTTATCTTGAGCGTCGTCTTGCATCCAGCAAAGATCGCGAGCGCGAGCAGGATAATCAGAAGTTTTTTCATAGATGCACCTCTCTTCAGCAGTAAAACCAACCTCCGACCTTCAATCGCAAACCATTCTAAAAACGCCAGAGCATCGAGACGTTTGGAAGCACCGGCAGTTCAAAATCCTCCCCGATCTTTATTCCGGGCCAAAGAGCTCCTACCTGAAGGGTGAAGCTGTTCAACAGAGCGAGCCTTACCCCGACTCCGCCTCTCGCGTGCTCATAGGAAAAATCATAACCGAGCTCGAGAATCACCTTGAGCCTGTCGACCAGATCGACGTCGAATGCGCCGAGAAGACTGCGGTGTACCGTATTCTGGTCGACGGACAAAAACACTGAAACGGTGTCCTCATCTCGAGACCTGAGCTCATATCCATATCGGTATCGGCGAACCCTTCCTTTATCGCGGTGTCAACGATGTATTGAGATGAAACGAGATTGTAATATGCAAAACCGGCTGCAAGAGCGGGCATGGGCCCCTTATCTTCAAGCAGCCCGAGTTTTACCTGGAAGTTGAGAAAGGTCAAAAGGTCGAGCAAGACATCGGTAGTCAACTGCATCCTATCCGCCTCACCGAAACCGGATTGGCCGAGCCCAATCTGGACATTCCCTCCTCTGCCCAGTATGTATCCTGTTTCGAGGTTGAGGAGCTTTACAGGGCAACCGAAGTGTCCGGGCTTTTCAGCCATGAGAGAAGTTGAACTTACGGCCAGTAAAGACGCCAGAATCAGAGCGATCAGGCAAAACCTACGTTTCTTCTCCATCGTTTCAACATCCTCTTTCTCTGCCAACCGAGGCACCATACATAACAGATCTGCTGCAACAAATGACAAACTCACCCATGAATCTCACATGTAGCTATTTTCGTTCCTATTTTCATAAGAAATCAACATTAACCTCGGGGTTTTTCGTTTGACGGAAAGGATTGGTCCCAAGCACGATCTAATTTCTACTGCAAAATCCACTATTTTTAATAAAAAAAGCCGCCTGACGAGGATCTTTAGCTCCAAGGGAAGTGGAAAGCGATCCTAAGGGACTCTCATCGGAGCGTGGAAGATCCAACCTGATTGCTCAGGCAAGGTCTTTTCCCATGTAAGCGGCTCATCTCCTAGGGGAAGAGATGGGGTTTTGTGGTAGGAAGGAAAAGGCCTCTTTAGTCAGGCGGCAAACCCTATCTTTTTATTTTTGTTTGTCCTGTATCTATCCGACCCCCAATCGTTCACAATCTCGTTTGTCATTGATTTTCTATCTATTCCCTTATACAATTCTGAATTGATTTTGTTCCCCGGCCAGCCATCTCCAGCCATTTAAATTTATTCTACCTCAATTATCTACTGATGGCTATAGGTATATGCACTCATTTTTTCCATTTCGTATTCGTCCTTTTCTCAACGCATGCCAACCTACAGCGACCGATGCAAACGGTCTAATTACCCCGAATATCCCATCGTCATGAATTCCTATCCGTCGATAAGCCCTATTCTTATCGCATACCTCACAAGACTCGCCGTATCGTGAATGCCAAGTTTGTTCATGATGTTCGCCCTGTGGTTGTCGACTGTCTTTACGCTTATAAAAAGCATTTCCGCGATCTGTTTGCTCGTGTAGCCCTCGGAGATGAGCTTGAGTATTTCTCTCTCCCTGTTGGTAAGCCTGCTGAACTCATCGATTCTCTTGCCCTTCTTTGCCATCTCACGATAATCGTCGAGTATCCTGTGAGGGATCGCTCAACGGTCTCTATGGCCCTCACCAGCTCATCGGCAACGGCTTCCTTCAGCAGATACCCGTTTGCACCGGCATCGAGAGAATTGATGATATAATTCTCCTCCGAGTGAATCGTGAGCATTATCACCTTGGTGTCAGGGAACTCTTTCTTTATTCTTCTCGTTGCATCTATCCCTCCAAGGAGAGGAAGAGAGATGTCCATCACGACGATTTTCGGATGAAGCTCTCTCGTCAGATTGATTGCCTCGTAGCCGTTCCCAGCCTCTCCTATGACCTTTATCCCCTTTTCTTCAAGCAATTTTCTTATCCCCTGACGGACTATCACATGGTCGTCCACGAGCAGCACCTCGATTTGTCTATCCATGATTCACCTCGATTGGAATAGTCACTCTTATCCTCGTTCCTTCTCCCGGCCCTCCAAGGCTCGCCACCCTCTCCTTCATCCCGATTATTCCCAACCCCCCTCCCCCATCCTCGACGGTTTCGGGATCGAAACCTTTCCCGTTATCCTGCACCACCATGATGACATCCGGGTACCCTTTTGTTATGTTGACGCACACATTGGTCGCCCCTGAGTGTTTCAACACGTTGGTAAGTGCTTCCTGTGCAACCCTGTACAGGATAATAGCTACGTCCTCGGGTAGCCTCTCGTCGAATCCAGCCGCTTCGAAATCGACGCTGAGCGCCTCATTCTCAACAAACTCCTCTATGAACCACTGCAGGGTGGGTATGAGCCCGAGATCCTCGAGCATCGCAGGATGCAGTGCGTACGAAACATTCCTCGCACTCCTGGATATGTGCAGGAGATTCTCCCTTATTGCGTCTATCGATTCCCGTACGCCCTCATCCGCTGACCTGAGCCTTTCATCTATGAGATCGAGCTCTACATTCGTAGCAGCTATATACTGCTCTGTTTCGTTATGCAGCAGCATGGCAATATCTCTTCTTTCATTCTCCACTGTCTCGAGAAGCCCTGAAGCGAGGTTTTTGAGCTCTTTTTCCCTCTTGCTCAATTCTTCGAGCAAATATTCCCTCTCGAGCAACATGTTAAGCTGGTCTCTCGCAAGCGAAAGGAAATCGACGACTTTCTTCGGCACATCCCGGTCATCACCGAGACCTATGTATGCCAGATAAACTATATTCCCCCTGACCCGGAAGGTAAAGGCCACGGTTCTGTTGAGCCCGATCTTCTCCCTAACCCATCTCCTTCCGGACATGTCCTCTTTGACCTCTTCTTCGATTACGATGGCCCTTTCGAACTTCATAATCGCTTTCTGGACCGGCGAATCCATCTTTACGATCTTTATGTCCTCTATTATATCATCGTTCAATCCATAGGAGGCCACAAGCTTTGCGTTTTCTCCATCGTGGCATACTCTGTAGATACCGAACGCCTTGCCTCCGCAGAAATCCCTAAGGCTATTCATAAGATGTGTAAGAAGCTCAACCGGTTGGTGCTGCATGTTGGAGTAGCTGTATATCCCATTCAAAACGGCCAGCTGCTTTGACCTCTCTTCGAGTTCTCTTTTTGCCCTCTCGAGTTCTGTGATATCTCGCAATACAGAGACAGTGACGCTTAGGCCGGCCCTCGTTACAAGGGTTGATATGGCCTGTAAAATAATCTTATTGCCGCTCAATGCCTCCATGTCGAACTTCTTCTCATACTTTCCGTACTTGAGGAGATGTTCTCTGAACTCATCGAGAACGGGGTGCATAATATCAGGGAGTATCTCTCTGAGACTTTTCCCCATATAGTTCTTGGCAGGGTCCAAACCCTGTCGCTCGAGAAGAGACCTGTTGGTATAGAGAATCATTCCGTTCCAATCGGTGACCAGTATCCCGTCGTCTATATACTTCAAGGCTTCGATAATGTCTTCTATTATCTCCCTGTTCAGTCCCATCGCTCGATCCCCTTTTGATTTTACCGTTGTACATGAAAAACGATTAAAACCCTTGCCTTTTGCATCTTCATATTAACTGATCACCTGACCCATAACTAATAAAATCGAATCTGTCGGACCCTGAGCGATCTCATCCGATTCACCGCCGCAGCAACCTCGAATATCCTCGGCATTGCATAATCGCCCTCCTTGAAAGGCGAAAGGATATCGATGCCTGCGCGCTCTATCTCCGTTATCATTCTTTCGAGGCCTTCTCTGAGGGGGTACTCCGTGCCTGCGTGGTGAACGGAATAGTAGTGTATCATGTCGCCTATCGCCCTCGTCTGGCTCGTATCGACTAGCTGATCGACCGCCGAAATGTCTATCGAGAGCCTGCCGAAGAGGATTTCCTTCAGACCTCTTGCATCGATCTTGACATCCCGTCTGCCCCTGCTCGCATCGAAACTCTCCTTTAGCGGCACCCTCTCCGTGATCGCACCGAAATGCTCACCGCCCTCCATCTTCCTTCCCCCTCTGTTCGATAAAGCTATTTCTTTGGCTCGCTTTGTCACATCGACAGGTGTGTAGCGATCCATCATGATCACCCTGTCGGCCACATCGAAATAGTCGCCCGAGCCGCCCATGACGAGAAACGAGCGCCTGCATCCTTTCGTCCCTTATCATAAAATTTGTGGCAGAGGTGTCTTCGTCCATGAGGAGGAGACGAGATCCTGCCTCGACAGCCTCGATGATGTTGGCTGCCTGCGATGTCGAACCGCTCGCGTTTTCCGTGGTGAAATTCGACGTGTCTACTCCAAAGGGAAGATTGCTTATGAAGGGCCTTATATCAACCCCAACGACGCTCCTTCCCTCCTCCGACTTTACCTTGACGGCGTCGTTTCTCGTAACGACCAATTCCCGGCCGTCCCCCGGCACATGGTTGTACACTCCCCTTTCGAGGGCCTTGAGGAGTGTTGATTTGCCGTGGAAACCGCCTCCCACGATCAGCGTTATCCCCTCCGGGATCCCCATCCCGGTTACGTTCCCCGCATGAGGGAGCTGAATCTCGATCCTCATCTCTGGAGGAGATTGAAAGCTCACCACCTTCCGTCCCTTCGATACCGTGAGAGGTCTATCGTCCACACCGCTTCTCCGCGGAAGCACGGAGCCCTCGGCGACGAATGCCACGAGCCCGAGCTCTGATAGCCTGCCCCGCAGAAAATCCTGATCCTCGTTCGCCTCTACGTGCATGCGAAGCTTCACTTTATCGCAGCTTTCATAACGCATCGACAACCCCACGATACGCGGGATTTCCCGGAAGAAGATCTCTTCGGCCCCGGCGGCAAGAATCCTTCGCCCCGCCGCGGGCAGACCAACTCTGAAGCGCACCTCCACATTGCCGTCCTCTACGAAACAGGACGATCGCTCGAGTATCTCCTGGCCCGGAGTGTCGATGAAAACCATACCACTCTTGCCGCTTCCTCTCCTCCCTTTCACCACCCTGCTGATCGAAGAGGCGAAGGAACGGGTGATAAAGTCTCTCAAGGCGACAATGGCCGATCGCGAAGAGTAATACTCCTCGGGGAACCGGCAATACGACGCCGGAGCTGTCACCCTGATGCGAGAAGGTGCTGCGAAAGGATCGCCCTGAACATGGTCGATGTGCAGAGTAAAACCGGGAAAGGCGTAAGACCCCCTGATCGCTCCGTACGCCTTGTAGCCTCTGCGGTCGATACTGCCGAGCGTTTCTCTCAGCCTGCTTGCTTCGAAGGGACGCATATTCACCGCCTCGCCATCTGTCACAACTCTCTTATCCCTGCAATATTAACGCCTTAGTCCCTCATTTTCAATCTGGAATGAGAGGTATCCAGTAAATTAAGCTTGACCGCAGGCAACTCATCATATACAAGTAGTCAATGGCCTTTAATTAGAGGGAGTTGAAAATGGCGTTGGATGAAAAGGTTATAACCGAGGCAATAATCAAGAGATATACGGAAAAGCTTCTCGACAGCCTGAGCTGCGATGTTGTGATCGTGGGTGGGGGGCCTGCGGGTCTCGTTGCCCTACACGATCTTGCCAAGGCAGGGTGGAAGACGTGCCTCTTCGAAAAGCGGCTCAGCATAGGCGGCGGGATGTGGGGAGGCGGCATGATGATGAACGAAATCGTCGTGCAGGAAAAAGGCAAGGAGGTCCTCGACGAATTCGGCGTGTCGACGAATCAGTTCAAAGAGGAATACTATTCGGCCGATTCGATAGAGACCGTTTCCACGATATGCTCCCGCGCAATGAAGGCCGGAGGGCGCATTTTCAACCTGATCGGTGTCGAGGACATCATCCTAAGAGATAAAAAAGCTGCGGGGATAGTAATAAACTGGGCAACTGTGGAAATGGCCTCGCTCCCCATTGACCCTTTGACGATAGAGTCAAAGTATATCGTCGATGCTACGGGACATCCGGCAGAAGTAATACACGTCATCGAGGAAAAGGTCGATGCGAGGCTCATGACCCCGAGCGGCAAGGTCGAAGGGGAAAGATCTCTTTGGGCCGACAGAGCGGAGCATACAACACTCGACAACACACGCGAGGTATTCCCAGGTGTATTCGTAGCCGGTATGTGCAGGTCGCCAAACTGATCGACGAGAGGTTGAAGGAGGGGAAAAAGACAGCGAAGAGTTGACGACAATCCCACGAAGGTGAAGTGGGTGCAATGCCCCGATGCAGGAACGGTGAAGTGCACGAGTGGCGGAGAGTCAATAACAAACCCTCGATGGCTGTATTTCAAGCGACTGACGAGCTACCGCACCGGCCATGTGACGTGTGCATCGAAAGCGACAACTCGATACCCAGGGGCTTGAAGATATGAAACTCGAATACAGGAAAATAAAACTCAAGCTGCGTCACACCTTCAGGATTGCAAGAAGCGCAGACGATTTTCGCTATTCTGTCATCACCAGATTAAAGATACACGACATCGAAGGGTTCGGAGAGGCGACCCCGTCCGAAAGATACGGGCAATCGGTGGAAAGCGTCGAGGAAGCCCTATCCCGAATAAAGCCCCGGCATCTAAAATCGGTCGACTACATAGAAGATTCTCTGGAAGAGCTGAGCTCGATACTCGGTGATCAACGGGCAGCCCTCGCCGCAATCGACCTCGCCCTCTTCGACATCCTCGGCAAACGGGTCAATACACCCCTATACACCCTATTGGGACTGAATCCTGCGAAGACACCCGTCACTTCTTACACGATCGGCATCGACACCGCCGAAGTGATAAAGGAAAAGGTCCTCGAGGCGAAACGTTTCCCTGTGCTAAAGATCAAGATGGGACTCGAAAACGACTACGAGATCATGGAGACGATAAGGAAAGTCACCGACAAACCCGTGCGGATCGATGCGAACGAAGGGTGGTCAAAGGAAGAAGCATACGAAAAGATAAAATGGCTCGAGGACAAAGGAGTACAATTCATCGAGCAGCCGCTTCCGGCGGACAGAATTGAAGATACTCGATGGCTCAAGGAAAGGGTGAAGCTCCCGCTCTTCGCCGACGAGAGCGTTCAAACGTCCAGTGACATCCCCGGGCTCATCGGAGCCTTCGACGGAATCAACATCAAGTTAATGAAGAGCGGCGGCATAAGAGAAGCACTGAGAATGATTCACACTGCGAGGGCATGCGGGATGAAGATCATGCTCGGATGCATGATCGAAAGTTCAATCGGTATTACAGCCGCGGCGCATCTGTCGCCTCTCGTCGATTATGCCGACCTCGACGGCAATCTCCTCATAACGAACGA
>NATK01000101.1 GCA_002085285.1 Candidatus Latescibacteria bacterium 4484_7 | reverse complement strand
AGTTTCTTGCCGTTGCAGCTCATGTCTTTGCACCCGGGATAGACTCGCGACGTGAAGGCGATGTACCTGCCGTCGGGCGAGACAAGCGGCTGCGACGTTCCCGTGGGAACATCGCTTATGCGTTTTGCTTCTCCGCCGTTTATCGGAATGTTCCAGATCTCGGCTCGACCGCTTCTCGTCGAGACGAAGTATATGCTCTTGCCGTCGGGAGCCCACGCTGGTGCATAGTCGTCCGCTTCGTTCCTGACGAAGTCCCACAGCTTGTCGTTCTTGAGGTTGAGAAGGTAGATGTCGGAGTTTGACGAGTTGGCTTCTTTGTTGAACCACGTCACCTCCATAGCAATCCGCTCACCGTCCGGCGACACCTCAAAATCGCCTATCCTCCCCAGCGAGATCAGATCATCGAAAGTGATTGCGTGCATTTCCTCCGCGGCAAAGGCGGCAAAGGCGCAACCAGAAACCGCCAGCATCAATGCGGCAATGATCAATCCTTTATAGAGTCTCGGCATCATCGACCTCCTTGCAATTGAAGATTAATAGAAAGAGGGCAAATATGAGCAGGCACCCTTTCGAACATAATGGTAGACAAAAAGGGGTAAATGTGCAACTTTTTATGCGAGGCTTCGTACTAATGTAAAAATAAAATAGACTTACCCTCATAGGAGATTACCGATGATTGATGTTGTCGATTTGAAGAAATCTTACGCGGATGTAATGGCCCTGAGAGGTGTGTCGTTCTCTGTGAAAGAGGGGGAAATATTCGGCCTGTTGGGCCCGAACGGGGCCGGGAAGACGACGACCGTCTCCATACTCTCGGGCGTGCTCGAAGCCGATTCGGGGAGTGTGTCGATAGCGGGGATGGATATCAAAAGAGACTCGAAGAGGGTGAAGAGGCTCATGGGCGTAGTTCCTCAGGAGATAGCTCTATATGAGGAACTCTCTGCGAAAGAGAATCTCCATTTCTGGGGCGGTTTGTACGGTTTGAGCGGCAAGGATCTCGAAAGAGAGACGGAGAGGGTCCTCGAGCTCGTCGAGCTCACCGACCGGGCGAATGATCCGGTGAAGAGCTATTCGGGCGGTATGAAAAGAAGGCTCAATCTCATCATAGGGCTGATTCACAGGCCCAGGATCATACTTCTCGACGAGCCGACGCTCGGTATAGACCCGCAGGCTAGGCTCAAGATTCTCGACATAGTGAAGGGCGAGGCGGCAAATGGTTCCACTATCGTCTATACGACCCATTATCTCGATGAGGCGGAGAAGCTATGCGATAGAATTGCGATCATAGATCGGGGTGAGATTCTGTCTATAGGCACCCTTGCCGAGATTGCCAGGCTGGCAGGTGAGGAAGATATGGTGACGATCACGGGTGATTTCGAGGGTGTTGCGATCGATTCGCTCCTTGAGGGCGCGAGGCTCGAATATATCTCAGAGGGGGTGTGTACATTCTCCGTTCCGGAACGTCCTGTTCTGGGAGGGATTCTCGAGCGCTTCTTCAAGGCGGGTGTGAAGGTAAGGAATATCGAGGTCAAGGAACCGAGCCTCGAGGGCGCGTTCGTCAAGCTCACAGGCAGGGAACTGAGAGACATGTGACTTTTTTGGCCGGGCCGTGGGCATCGTTGCAATATGCGGAATATGGTCAGAATCTGCGGATCTCCTCTATCGACAGGAAAGGCGCTGATGGAATGAGCAGATATGCTTTGAGTATAGCTCTGAAAGACCTGAAGAGGATATTCAAGGCACCGCTCTCCCTGGTCAGCATGCTTATGCTGCCCATCGTAATTACGGTGATAGTAGGGTTTACCTTTGGAACGTCGGGAGACGTGAAGATACCGAGGATCAAGGTGCTCCTCGACGACGAGGATGGTGGGATCCTGCCGGGGTTCATACGCCAGAGCTTCCAGAAGGTCGGATCGGGCAAGATGGTGGAGCTGGTGGACACAAAGGCAGACGAGGGGAGAAGACTCATCGATCGGGGCAAGGCGTCGGCTTTCATAGTGATACCGAAGGGGAGTTCAAGCGCGCTCCTCGACAAGAAGCCAATTGAGTTTTTGATAACGAAGAATCCATCCGAACTCTTTCTGCCGGCTATCGTAGAGGAGATACTAAAGACGGATGCGGTGATGCTCGACGGCGCCGTAAGATTGTTCGGTGAGCCGCTCGATACGGTGCGTACGTTTTTAAAGGGGGAGCACTGGCCGTCGGGCAGCGAGCTTTCCAGGGTGTTCGCGCTGGCGCGCAGACGGTTTGTCTTGATAACTCCGTATATTTCGGACTCTCTCATCACTGTGCAGACAGTACGGGCTGGTGAGAAGAATGAAGGCGGCAATTTCTTTGCTCTCATCTTCCCCGGCAGCATGATCATCGGGCTCCTCTTCATTAGCATGATTGCCCAGAGAGACATTGTAAAGGAGAGGGCGAGGGGCACGCTAAAAAGGGTGCTGAGCGGCCCGACGAGCGCCGGAGAATTTATCATCGGCAAGGTCATGTACAATTTTTTCTTAACCTCGATCTCGCTCATAGTACTGCTTGTCATTGCGAGATTGGTCTTCGGGATCGGTGTTAAGAGTCCCCTTGCGCTCGCCGTCGTTTCTTTGGGTACGGCGCTTCTATCGTCGGGGCTCGTTATTCTCCCTTACGGCTTGATTCGAAGCGAGAGGGCCGCTGTTGCTCTGATGCCTTCGTACATCATCGTGCTCTGCCTGATGGGCGGTGCGATGATGCCGTACGAGACGATGAGCCGTCTGCTGAAAGAGGCAGCTCGCTATTCGCCAGTTTTCTGGGTAGTGGACGCATTCAAAAGGGTGATGTTTCTCGGCGTCGATATGGGCGATATCATGCGAAACATCGAGGTGATAAATATAGTGGGTATTTTGTCGATATTGATCGGTACAGCCGTTCTTAAAAGGAGGGCTGCGAAGGGATTGTAGATGTTTCGAAGATTCGTACAATTCCAGTTGGGCAGAGCTCGGCAAAGAGGCTGGGAGGCAGTCCACTTTAGCGACGATGCATTCGATTTGTCGATAGAATAGAGGAAAATGGAAAGATCGATGAGAAATATTCTCAAGATTGCCTATTACGCATTCAGGCTTCCCCTTAAGAGCAGGAGCGTTGTTATATGGTCGTTCGTCATGCCGATCGGCTTCATGCTCGTTTTCGGCGTCACGTTCACGGGAGGCTCGCAGGGGATGAAGGCTCAGCTCGTAGTAGATGATCATGATAAGGGCTTTTTATCGAAGGCTCTTGTATCCGAGTTTGGCAGGGAGAACATTCACGTAGTGTTGAAGGACACGCTTAAGGCGGCCCCGGTAAGGACCCTTGAGATTCCGTCGGGTTTCACCGATTCGGTAATTTCCAGAAAAAGGGTCGATCTGCGTATAGCAACCAGGAAGGGCGCCGATACGAGGGCTTCAAAGGCTGTTTCAGTCGCCGTGTACAAGTCGCTTTTCAGGGTTCTCGTGGGTACCGTGTCGATTGAGCTGTCGGCGATAGACAGAGGTCTTCGAGGCATCTCGCTCGATGGGGATACACTTTCGGGCAACCTTAGGCTGGTAGTGGATTCCGGAGCCATGAGCATTGGCGAGCTCGAGGCGAGGTGCGATTCGATACTTTCTCTGAAGCCGATCGCAACGGTGAGGAGCAGTTTCGCCGGCAAGGCTGCGAGGATACCCGAAGGTTTCGAGGGCTCTGTTCCAGGCAGCCTTGTCATGTTCGTTCTCATGACGATGATCTTCAGTGGTGAGGCTCTGGTCCTAGAGCGCTCCAGAGGTATTACGAGAAGGTACGGCTATACCCCGGTGAGCAAGAGCGAGATAATACTCGGCAAACTCCTCGGCAGGGGATACCTTGCCGGTCTCCAGTCGATCTTTTTCCTGGCTGTGGGGGTTTTCGTTTTCAGGATCGCCATCGGCAATTCACCGCTCGGCCTGGCGCTCGTCATCATTTCTTTCATTTTCGCCGTGGGAGCGTTTTCGCTCTTCTTTGGCTCGCTCTTCAAACAAATGGAGACGGTGTCATCCATAGCGATAATCACATCTCTCTCCATGGCGGCACTCGGCGGGTGCTGGTGGCCGATAGAGATAGTTCCGAGGCCTCTTCAGGTGATTGCGTTTCTGTTTCCGACGGGGTGGGCGATGAACGGCTTCAACAAGATAATCTCTTTCGGCTACGGTGTGGGCGATGTCTATGTGAACGCCCTCGTGCTGACCGCCATGGGAGCATTTTTCCTCTGCGTGGCTCAGAGGCGCTTGAATTTCAAATAGATGTAAGTCGTCGCTTCAGGGGACTGCTCCCCGCGGGCGATGGACATTTTGCACGTTTCTCGAGTGCCGCCCCCATTGGAAGCGATCATTACTCTGCCACTTCGTACGTGCAACTTCCATGGAGGGAAATCGCAGAACGAAAAATACGGGGAAGAAATCCATTTCTTCCCCGTATACCGCATTGAATTCCCCGGAGGTCGTTTCAAAAGTCCGAGGATATCCAACCCCCTGCTTCCCCGGAGTGCTGCTCAGTTTAGCTACTCCGAATTCACGTATGGATTATACCATAAATTTAGGTAAAATCCACTAAATTAAGACGATGGTTTTTATAAAAATGACACAAAGAATTTTACGAATATTTCATATTTTTAAGCTGTTTTTGTAATCGGTTGTTTGACAAGTTGTTGCATGCTCATTAGAGCATATCTGTCTCGAGTCTAATCTTTCGCTTCAGTGGTATAATAGGTCTTGCCGTTGAATACGTTTGTTGTGATCTCGTCCTTTTCGATGAGCTCGTCGAGGGTTTTTATGAGGCCGGGGATGGGTATTCCGGTCGAATTGTGTATGTCTTCCAGGGTGCAGGGGCGCCTCTTTAGCAGAGATAGTATTTCTTCGATCTCGGTGTCTGTTTCTTTGCCCTTTGCCGATGTGTAGCCGCTTGCCACGATCTCGCACTTCGGGCCGAAAAATTCCCTGATCTCTTCGAGCCTTTCGCTGCCAAGTGCCTTGAGCTCCCTTATCGTCCCCGGACGCACGACGGTGTTTAGTTGTATTCGATCGACTCTAACGGAATCGAGGAATTCCTTCAATGCCTCGAGGTCTTCGGGCTCGGTATTGTACCCGTCTATGAGCAGCACCTCGAAGAGTACCTTTCCTTTGTAGCCTGAGAGGAATGTTTTCAGGCCCTGCATGATCTCGGCAAGGTCACATCTTCTGTGGGGACGATTTATCTTGATGAACGATTCTGCTCTCGCTGCGTCGAGCGAGGGTAGCACGACATCGGCCTCCATCAGCTCCCTTCTCACATCTTCCATGTGCAGGAGCGAGCTGTTCGTTATGACGGCGACTGGCAGCCCCGTCATCTCCTTCGCCCTTCTGATGAGCTCGCCCATTCTGCTGTAGAGCGTCGGTTCTCCGGCTCCGGAGAGCGTGAGATAGTCGGGCCTTACCTCCATTGAGGAGAGCCTCTCGTCAAGTTCTTCGAGGAGCTCTTCGAGCGGGTAGAACTCTTCCCGCTTGCATGTCTTGTTCGTTGTCGCGCCGCACTCGCAATACACACAGTCGAACGAGCATGTTTTGTGAGGTATTACATCGATGCCGAGCGACCTTCCCAGCCGCCTCGATGGAACCGGTCCGAATATCCTGTGCACGAATTTCCTCCTCTCAGTGGGGAAATATAATCCTTTCGGCACCGAATTGAAACAATTTCTCTGTGAGATACGTGGTTCGCAACGGGTAACTAAAGATTTCGTTCGTAATTGGCATCAGCCGTCGGCCGTTGCGGCATTCCTCCTGCGCAGCCGGAACAGGAGCACTCCAAAGAGAATACCTGCGAGGAGGGAAAATGCAGAGCCGGCAAGAAAGGTCCACGCCGGCGATATCTTGTCCCATAGCCATCTGCGTAAGCAAAGTAGCCTATGAATGTCAGAGTCGCCTTTCCGTACCTGTCTGCGAGACGCCCCGCGGGGTAGGCGAACAGCGCATAGGAGATGTTCATAGAGATGTATAGAAGAGGGATCATTACCGCGCTGAACCCGAGATCCTTTGCCTTGAGGATGATGAAGAAATTGGACGAGTTCCCAAGTGAGAATATAGCCGTGATGAATAGAAATATCTTTACTTCGGAGGGGAGGCCTTGCCCGAGCGGTCGACTGCCTTGCCCCCTGCCGTTGGCCGAAAGGCTGCCCCGCTTGTCTTGCGCGATCCTGCCCGGTTCCGTAACGAAGATGTACAGAATGGCCACCGCCAAGAGTGCGGGGATGAGAGAAAGCCAGAAGATGCTTCCCATTGCATAACCCGATGAGATGACGAGGAAGGCTATCGTCGGCCCCAGTACCGCTCCCGCCGTATCCATCGCTCTGTGGTAGCCATAGTACCGTCCATACGTTTCTTCGGTCGCCGAGTCGGATATCAGCGCATCTCTCGGTGGGGTTCTCAATCCCTTTCCCGCCCTATCGAGAAGTCTGAAGCCAAGTACCTGCCCCCAGGAGTTGGCGAGGGCGAGGACGATCCGGCTAATGGCCGAGATCGAATAGCCGGCGAGAACGAGTCCCTTCCTGTGTCTGACCCGGTCCGACAGGACACCTGAGAATATTCTGAAGAACGAGGCTATCGATTCGGAGAGGCCCGCCACGATGCCTATGGTTAAGGCTCCCACACCCAGCGTGTCAGCCATGAAGATGGGAAGGAGCGGGTAGATCATCTCACTGCTCACGTCCATGAAGAAGCTCACCCAGCCGAGGGCCAGGATCGTCTTCTTGTTGATTTTTCCGGTCATATGTCAAAACCTTTCAATATTGATTTGCGGTTATCATGAGAGCAATCGAACATTCAGTGTTTCTCGTGCACTTGTGAGCAGCCCGGATATTGATTGAGTTTCCTGGCATTGATCGAGTTCCTGAGTTTTATGGCGCTCTTCCAGAGCTTATCGTATATATTCAGAAAGGTCGATAAATAAAATATTATATGGACCGAATGATTTTCGGTTATTATAAGGGTATATAGCATATTGCTGTCAATTCAAATATATCGAGGAGGAATGTCGAATGTATCCCTCTTTCAAGGAGATGTATGAGAGAAAGAAGTGCTCGGAAGACGATTTGATTAGGATCGTAAAACCCGGGAGCCGTATCTTCATCGGCTCGGCTGCCGCCGAGCCTCAAACACTGATAAAGGTGTTGATGGAGAAGGGGAAGCAGATAGCCGATCACGAAACGATTCACCTCATAGAGCTCGGCGTGTCTTTGTATGCCGAGTCGGTACTCAGCAAGCCTTTCAGACAAAACGCGTTCTTCATAGGGCCCAATGTTCGCGGCGCCATCAACGAGGGGAGAGCCGAGTACACGCCGATATTTCTCTCCGAGCTCCCTGCGCTGATCAAGTCTGGCAAGCTGAAGATCGATGTCGCCTTCATTCAGGTGGCCCCTCCCGACAGATACGGGTTCTGTTCACTCGGCGTCTCGGTCGATGTGGTAAAGGCGGGGGCGGAGAGTGCAAGGATCGTAATCGCCGAGGTGAACAAGCAGATGCCGAGAACCTTGGGGGACTGCTTTATACACCTTGATGACATCGATTACATCATAGAGAGCGATGTTCCTCTGTTGACATGGGAGCCGCCCGAGCCGGATGAGGTCGCCGACAAGATAGGGCAATACGTATCGAGGTTGGTCTCCGACGGGGCGACTATCCAGGCGGGAATCGGCATGATACCCAATGCAATAATGAATCACCTGAAGGACAAAAACGACCTCGGAATTCACACCGAGATGTTCAGTGACGGCCTGATCGACCTCGTGGAATCGGGCAACATCACGAACCGCAGGAAGACCCTACACAACGGCAAGATCATAGCCACCTTCTGCATGGGTACCAAGAGACTGTACGATTTCGTGGACGACAACCCATTGATCGAGTTCCATCCGTGCGATTATACGAACGATCCTTTCGTGATATCTCAGAACGACAGGATGATCTCGATCAACGCAGCGATCCAGATAGACCTCACCGGCCAGGTTTGTGCCGACTCGATTGGAGAGTATTTCTATTCGGGCATCGGGGGGCAGGTCGATTTTGTCAGGGGAGCTGCACGCTCGAAGGGCGGCAAGCCCGTGATCGTGCTCCCGTCCACGGCGAAGGATGGGACTGTCTCGAGGATCGTTCCTCACCTCGACCGCGGAGCGGGAGTAGTAACCTCGAGGGGGGATGTGCATTACATCGTCACAGAGTACGGTATCGCCAATCTTCACGGGAAAAACCTCAGGGAACGGGCACTGGCGCTGATAAGCATTGCCCATCCAGATTTCAGAGACGATCTTCTCAACTTCGCCAAGGAGAGGCACCTCGTTCATATGGACCAGATGCCTCTTACCATCGCCGGCAAGTTTTACCCAGAGAAGTACGAACACACCGTGTCGTTCGGCGATATAGACGTCTTCTTCAGGCCTGTCAAGCCCACCGACGAAGAACTCGAGAGGGAATTTTTCTATTCGCTCAGCGATGAGAGCGTTTACTACAGATTTTTCAACATCGTAAAGGCGATGCCGCATGAGAAGATCCAGCCTCTCGTGAACATAGACTATCGCGAAGAGATGGCGATAGTCGGTCTGATCGGCGAGCCGGGGGATGAGGAGATGATCGCGATAGGGAGGTTCAAGTACGATCCATCGGACAACTTTGCCGAGGTGGCCTTCCTCGTTCGGGACGATTACCAGAACAGGGGCATCGGGACTCACCTTATGAAGAAGCTCATCGAGATCGCGATGGAGATGGGAATCGAGGGGTTCAAGGCTGAGGTGCTCGCAGACAACAAGAAGATGCTCCATGTATTCCACAAGTGCGGGTATCCAATTCACAGCAAGCTCGAAGAGGGAATCTATGTGCTCAAGATATTCTTCTCCGAGAAGGGCGAATCGTGATGGACCAATTCAAGGGTAAAAAGGCCGTCTTCGTAAACTCAGAATCGCTGGGCAACTATTCCTTCGGGCCCGAGCATCCGTTCAAGCCGGAGAGGATAAGGCGAACCTATGAGCTGTGCCGAAGCAGGGGGCTTTTCGATGCACCAGCGGTTGGTGTGATGGAAGTCGAAGAGCCTGAAGAGGGAGTGCTGAAGAGATTTCATACAAGAGGATATATAGAGGCGCTGAAAAGAGCGGATACCGGGATGGACGTTGATGTCGACATGCTTCATCACGGGCTCGGTACGGCAGAGAACCCTGTCTTCAAGGGGGTATATCGATTCGCCGAACTATCAGCGACGGCTACACTCGCAGCGGCGAGGCTCGTCGCAGATGGAGTCGATACGGCGTTCAACCCTGTAGGCGGCTTTCACCATGCATATCGGGACAGGGCCAGTGGTTTCTGCTATGTGAACGATATCGCGATAGCGATAGACGAGCTGCTTGGAAAGAACCTGAAAGTGGCATACGTGGATATAGACGCCCACCACGGGGACGCGGTGCAGGATGCATACTACAGGGACAACAGGGTGCTTACGATCTCGATGCACGAAACCGGCAGGACGCTCTTCCCATGGAGCGGCTTCGAGAGCGAGATTGGCGAAGGAACCGGGGAAGGATTCAATATAAACATTCCCCTCGAGCCTGAGACGGATGATGAGATATTTCTATATCTCTTCAAAGGGGTGGTAATGCGGGCGGTCGCAGCCTTCGAGCCCGATCTCGTCGTCGGACAATTCGGCACGGATATGCTCGCAACCGACCCTCTGACGCACCTTCACCTGACGAACAATGGCTACATCGAGGCTATAGAGACACTGCATTCGGCCTTTCGAAGAATAGTGGCTCTCGGAGGTGGGGGGTACAATTTGAACGATGTGGAGAAGTGCTGGACCCTCCTGTGGACCGAATTGGCAGGGTTCGAACTGAGCGAGGGATACGGCGGTGCTATGGGTGGAGTGTTTCTCGGAGACACGAGTCTCAGCGGTTCGGACCTTAGGGATATGCGTGTCTATACCACCGGCCCGGACAAGGAAAAGCTCAAGGCGCGGGCCGACGAATTGATTGCATTCTTCAAAGGAAGAGTGATCGGGTTTATCTGATCGGGTTTTCGCTGTTCGCTGTTTGGTGTCCAGCGTACTGGCACTTTTGCCGGGAGAAGCTGGAATGGGAAAGTGTGTGATGACAATAACCGTTCAGTCGATGACAGAAGGCATTCTATCTTTGACATGTGAAAAGTATTTGAAGAGCGCGTCCTTTTGCTATATTTTCAATTCAATCCGTTATGTTGTTTTTCGAACCATGTCTTGAGGGGGTAAGGGAGATTGCAAGAAGTCGATATTGATGTCCTCGAATCCCAGCTTGATGTCCTGCTTGCAGCCGTGAGAAGTGCGGGAAGTTTCGAAGATGTTGCGCATTATCTCGCCGACCTCATCGAGAAGTTGCACTATCATCAGATAACGGAAGAAGACGAGATGATCGAAGCCCTGATCGGTGCCGTGAGGATATCGAAGCCGTCGCTTCTCACGAGAGCGTGGGAGGATTCGTGGAGCAACCTGTTTTCACATGTCATACAGTT
>NATK01000008.1 GCA_002085285.1 Candidatus Latescibacteria bacterium 4484_7 | reverse complement strand
ACCTCAACAAACTCTGGTGGGACATAGTGGAGAAATACCAGCTCGTCAGGAGGCCCGAAGGAAGAAACGAACCCGATTGGGCTGCGAAGATTCATATAGTCACAAGCCCCGTGTATTACCACAACTACATGCTCGGTGAGATGATAGCCTCGCAGCTACATCATTACATTGCGACGGTGGTGCTCGAGCAGGACCCGGGCAGTACCGATATCTACGGCAGGAGGGAAGTGGGCGATTACCTCAAGAATGTCGTTTACAAGCCAGGCGCATTGTACAGATGGGACAGGCACATCGAGGTTGTGACAGGCGAACCGCTCACACCCCGTTACTTCGTCGAGCAATTCGTTAATGCTTAGAAGAACAAAGGGCCCACATCGAGCGATTCCTGTGCCTTTTGCGAAAAAATAAAAAAGGGAACGCCAGATACATCGTGGCCCCTGGTGGCAAGGGGTCACCTTGAATATTTCTGTTCCCGCGAAAAAATAAAAAAAGTAGTTGCACTTCATAGGGGCATTGTATAAAATGCAGTAAATCAATGACCTTTTAATCTGGTCCGGGAGGCCAGGAAAGGATGGCTCATAGGGCAAAGTCGTACTTATCCTCCATGACCAGGAGGATTTTTTTTGCCCGAACCTAATCGCCCAATCGCCCAGCCGGATGAAACGGAGGATCTCAAATTGAAAATAATCAAGAAAGCCGTCGTGATGGATGAAAAACAGATCACGAGGACATTGCAGCGGATTGCGCACGAGATCGTAGAGCGAAACAGCGGTGTCGATGATCTCATTCTCGTCGGCATAAGGAAAAGAGGTGTGCCGCTCGCGGAGAGGATTTCGAAGGCGATCGCTCGATTTGAGGAGACGGAGGTGCCGGTGGGTGCGCTCGATATAACACTGTACCGTGACGACCTCCAGATGGTCGATGTCAATCCGATCATCGGTAAGACGGAGATATATCAGGATGTAACGAACAAGGTCATCGTTCTTGTGGACGATGTGCTTTTTACGGGAAGAACGGTGCGAGCGGCTCTGGACGAGCTGATTGACTTCGGCAGGCCAAGGGCGATCCACCTCGCCGTCCTCATTGACCGCGGACACAGAGAGTTCCCGATAAGAGCCGATTTCGTGGGAAAGAACGTGCCTACCTCGCCGCATGAAACGGTCGAGGTGTTTCTCAAAGAAACAGACGGAGAAGACAGGGTTTACCTCAGCGAAGTCGTGGAGGAGGAAGCGGAGGAGTCGGTTTCGAAAGGGCCGGAGAGGCGCGTGAAGGCAAAATCTTCGCCTGCAGAGAAAAGAACGTCCCCCGTGTCGGGGGGGGCAAGAGGCGTGGCGGCTTCGAGGCTGAAGGCCCAGGGTGAGGGCAAAAAGGTTGAGGCGGCTAAAAAGATTTCCAAGGGTCTCGGGGCGAAAAGCACTTCCAGGGGCGCGGCAGTGAAAAAGGCTGAAGGTAAAAGACCAGCGAAGGGAGCAGTAAGGGCCTCAGCAAAGGTTCCTGCAAAGAAGGCGGCCAAGGCGCAGGCTAAAAGGAAGGGCTCGGCATCCTCTGCAAGCGCCAAGGGCAAGGGAGGATCGGCTCGGGCGAAAGGGAGGAGCACGAGACGTTCGAAAGGAAAAAGATAGTCTATATATTAACCGGGCGGCCGTCCGCGCCGCTTCGTTCGAGAGCATGGAGCTTCAGCCATTCAGCTCGATCGAGGTGCATGGATAGGCCGGAGCGAATTGAACAGGGGGCACTTAACGAATAGGGACAGGTAGTATGAATCCGGTACAGTTTAACAGGAAAGATCTAATAACACTCGAGGAGTTGAGTCCCGAAGAGATAGGGCTCATCCTCGATACGGCCGACTCTTTCAAGGAGATCTCTGAAAGGCCGATCAAGAAGGTGCCAGCCTTGAGGGGCGTAACGGTGGCCAATCTCTTCTTCGAGCCCAGCACGAGGACCAGGATAAGCTTCGAGTTGGCCGAGAAGAGGCTGAGTGCCGACACGGTCAGCTTCTCGACGTCCACCTCGTCTGTTGTCAAGGGAGAAACGCTGAGGGATACGGCTCAGAACATTCAGGCGATGAAGGTCGATGTCGTCGTATTGAGGCACTCATCATCCGGTGCCCACCGGTTTCTCTCGAGGTTTCTCGAGGCCTCTATCATAAATGCCGGCGACGGTCAGCACGAGCATCCGACTCAGGCGCTGCTCGATATGATGACACTGAGGCAGAGGCTCGGATCGCTCGAGGGGAAGAAGATCACGATCATCGGAGACATCATGCACAGCCGTGTGGCACGCTCAAACATTTGGGGCCTTACGAAGATGGGGGCAAAGGTGACTGTCTGCGGGCCGCCCACGATGATGCCCACCGAAATCGAAAAGCTCGGTGTGGGCGGGGTGAATGTCGAGCTCGATATAAGGAAGGCTGTCGCCGAAGCGGATGCGATCAACATCCTTCGCATTCAGCTCGAGCGTCAGAAGCTCCATCTCTTCCCTTCGCTGCAAGAATACTTCGAGGTCTTCGGTGTGAGGCCGGATGTGCTCGACTACGCACCGCCGCACTGCATAGTGATGCATCCCGGGCCGATGAACAGGGGGGTGGAGATCGATCAGGATGTGGCGGACGGCGAAAGAGCGGTGATTCTCAGGCAGGTGACCAATGGAGTGGCGGTGAGGATGGCCGTGCTGTTTCTCATTGCAGGGGGAAAGGTCGAGGATTCGAGTATCCAATAACTTAACCTTATGTGAGGGTGACCAATGATCGAATGGAAGGACAAGCGGGATTTCTGGATAATAGGTGCGAAGGTCGTCGACCCGGAGGCAGGTAAGGTGAGGGCAGGCTCGATCCTCATTCAGAAAGGGCTCGTTACTGATATAGTGTGGCAGAAGAGCGTCGAGACCGATCTTCCGGTGCTCGATGCATCTGGCTACTACCTCTCCCCGGGGTTTATAGATATTCACACGCATCTCAGGGAGCCCGGATACGAGGAAAAGGAGACTGTCGAGACAGGTACCGCTGCCGCAGCGGCGGGGGGGTTCACCTCGGTCGTCTCGATGGCAAACACCGATCCGGTGGCAGATGAGCCGAGCGTGATCGAATTCATACTGAGCCGTGCTGAAGCGGCTGGCAAGTGCAGAGTCTATCCAGTGGCTGCGGTGACGAAGGGGCTCAAAGGGGAACAGCTCAACGAGTACTACTTTCTGAAGAAAGCAGGAGCGGTGGCGCTGAGCGACGACGGCAACTACATCCTCAACAGCCAGGTGATGCGGAACGCCTTCGAGTACGCGGGCTATCACGACCTTACGATTATATCGCATTGCGAGGACCCGTTTCTCACCGAGTATTCGCTGATGAACGAGAGCTTTTCATCTACGCGACTCGGAATGAGGGGGGCGCCGGCTGCATCGGAAGAGATAGCAATAGCGAGGGACATAGCGCTCGCCCAGCTAACAGGCTCGAGGCTGCACATAGCACACGTATCGACTCAGGGAGGAGTGGAGCTGATAAAGGCTGCAAAGAAGAAGGGAATACCTGTGACCGCAGAGGTTACCCCGCATCACCTCACATTGGATGAGACAATGCTCGATTCATACGATTCGAATCTCAAGGTCAATCCTCCGCTGAGGAGCAAGAAAGATATCTCGGCGCTGCGGCAGGCGCTCAAGGACGGTATCATCGATTGTATTGCCACCGATCATGCCCCCCACAACGAGATAGACAAACAGGTCGAATTCGACAGGGCTCCTTCCGGAATGATTGGGTTCGAAACAGCCTTTGCACAGCTCAACACCGAGCTCGTTGCGAGCGGAGTGATAGAGCTCGTGAACCTAGTGCGCTTCATGACCGTCGAGCCGGCGAGGATTCTCGGTCTTCCCGGCGGCAAGCTCGAGAAGGAAGCTCCTGCCGACCTCGTCCTCTTCGATCCGTTTGAGGAGTGGACGTTGAAGAAGCGGATGATCCGTTCGAAATCGAAGAACACCCCCCTTATCGGCAAGAGCTTCACGGGAAAGGTGGCGGGTACATTTCTCGGTGGGCGCTGGATACCCAACGATTGAGCCCCCTCATTCCTTTTAGAGTTGTCCGGGGACGGGAAATGTGAGAAAGTCTATGCACCATGAATAGATTCAAGAAGATATCTACACTATCGCTGTTCGCTTGGGCAGGAGTCGTCTTGCTGTTCACATTGTCCTCCTGTGCATACTTCAACACCCTTTACAACGCGAGAAGACTCTACAAGGAAGCGGAGGAGGAGCGAAGCAAGACCGATTCGCAGAGAGAGGTTAGCAGCAAGTACAAAGAGGTGGTGAAGAAGTGCGCTCAGCTTGTGAGTAATTACCCGAAGAGCAGATATGTCGATGACGCAGTCTTTCTCATGGGACAGGCACTGGTGAGGGAAGGGGAGTACGACAAAGGGATCCGCAAGTTCTTCGAGCTGAAAACGAATTTTCCGAAGAGCAAGTATGTTCCGCGGGCGCTCTACTGGATGGCGCTGGCTTATTATGAGAAGAAGGATTTCAGTCAGGCTTACAGCAGTGTCGAAAAATTCTTGACGACGTATCCGAAGAATAAACTTCGTTTCAAGGTAATGTTTCTTGCAGGCGATATAGCAAGAGAGCTCGAAGAGAACGAAGAGGCTTTGAACTTCTACTCGAAGGTTGTGGAGGAGGCTTCTGACAGGGAGCTGGTCAATGAGGCAGTCCTCCGGAGCGCCAATCTCTTCTTTGATCTCGAGGAGTATGACAAGGCCGCCGCGAACTACGAGAAACTATTGAGGAAGGGAATATCATGGGAGGATCGCTACAAGATCTCTCTCTCACTGGGGAAATGTTACACGGCGATAGGAAAGTGCAAGGAAGCTGAGAATCTATACAATGAACTCTTGGCGAAGGTCATCTCGATAAAGGAAAAACCGGCGCTGCGTCTCGGTCTCGCCTCGAGCTATGAGTGCATGGATTCTTTGAAGAGTGCGCTCAAGGTGTATGATTCGGTGACGAAGGAGTTCCCAAAGTCTTTGTACAGTGCCGAGGCCTATTATAGAGAAGGGATCATATATCATGAAAAACTCGATTCACTTGAGAGGGCTCAGAAGGCATTCGAGATGGCACCGAAGGAAGCGCCGAGTTCCGATTTTGCTTCGATCGCCCTTCAAAAGGCAAACAGCTTGAAGCGCTTGATGGAGCTGGAGAAGTCGAGAACTGGAAAACAGTCGAGGGAGCAGATAGCCGAAAGACGCTTCTATGCTGCCGAGATACAGCTCACCAAACTCGATGAGGTCGAGCACGCCCTCGCAAACTACAAGGCGGTTATTGACACCTTTTCTGACACTCCATATGCACCGAAGGCGGCATACGCCGTGGGGTGGGTTTATGTGAACAAGCTGAAAGACACGACTGCTGCCGTGAGCCAATTCGCGGATCTCGTAAAGATGTTCCCGAGAACCCAGCAGGCACTCGGCGCGGTTGAAGAGATAAAGGCCCTTGGGTACGAGGGACTCGGCGACTCGCTCGCCTCGTTCGTCGATTCAGTGCTCGCGGATACAACTGGCTCTGCTGCCGGTGCGGCGGCTGAAAGACGCCGTACCGGGACGCCGGTTAAAGGCACCGAAGGTACAGCCGATTCGTTGAAATGCATTGGAGGTGCTGCGGATTCTTCGAGCGCTGCTCCGGACACCACTGATTTGTCCAAGGCGGGCGGTAGGAGAGACTCCACTGCGATCACTGGAGGTAATGATTGAGTTCGGCGGGCAGGGGCATCTTTCTAACGGAGATTCTCGATAATCGCGCACTCTATCCGGACACCCACGTCATTTCCATCAAAAGGCCTGCGGGTTTCCCCGATACTGAACCGGGCGGATTCATCTCGATTCGTGCAGTGGAGAACACGACACCTCTTCTTCTGCGCCCCTTCAGCATTATGTGGCAGGACGATGAGCACATAGAGATTCTGGTAAAGGTTGTAGGTCCAGGCTCGGAGGCACTTTCAAAGAAGAGAACTAAAGAGCCGGTGAAAATCCTCGGGCCTTTGGGCGGACGCACCTTTCCGGCTCCTTCGCAGAGACCGGTGATTTTGATCGCAGGCGGAACGGGCATCGCCCCAATCGCCTATGCGATAAAAAAATGGTCAGCAGCCGGTGTTTCCAATGCCGTTCTGATATACGGCGCTGCGAGTTCTGTCGGTATAGCGAGGGATATTCTCGACGAGGTAGTTATCGAAAGTCACTATGCCACACTCGATGGTTCGTTGGGATTCGAGGGAGATGCGGTCGAGCTCTTCAAGAGCCTCGCACTCGACAACTCCCTGCCCGAGGGGGACATTTATTCTTGTGGTCCGAGAGGGATGGTCAGAGCTCTCTGCGATGCCGTAGCGGGACTCGGCGGCATGTATAAGGGACGTTTCGCGCATCATTACACCTCGCTCGAAGCAGTAATGGCCTGCGGGCTTGGAGCCTGCCGCGGCTGCACAGTGCCGTTGAAAGGAGACGGCGAGAGTGCACTGAAGACTGTGTGCAGCGACGGACCGGTGTTCGATGCGGAGGAAATAGATTGGGAGGGATGGACTTGGTGAGCGGAAGGGGAGTAGAGGTCACTATAGGCAGTGCAGTTTTCAAAAACCCTGTGTTTCTCGCCTCAGGGCCGGCAGGTTACGGTCTCGAGTACGAGACTGTAATTGACCTTGCGGTGCTCGGGGGTGTGGTGGCAAAGACGATTACCTACAAGCCTCTGGTGGGAAACAGGGGGGCGAGGCTGCGCGAGACTCCGTCGGGTCTTCTGAACAGCATCGGCCTCGAAAATGTCGGCTGCGAGGCGTTCCTGTCGGAGAAGTTGCCCGCAATGGTCGAGCGTGGAATGAGACCGATCGTTTCTATAGGCGCAGAAGGGTGGGAGGACTATGAGCGCCTCCTCGAGAGGCTCTCGGGGACGGAAGGCTTCGATGCGGTGGAGATCAACCTCTCGTGCCCCAACGTGGATATCGGGGGGATGGCGGTTGGCAGAGATCCCGAACTCGTCGAGAAATATGTGAGGCGGGCGAGTGAAGTGCTCGGCGGCAAGTGCATCCTGGCAAAGCTCACCCCCAATGTCGAAGATATCGTTCCGCTTGCCCTCTCGGCAGAGGGAGCCGGAGCAGACGGAATAGTCGCCGTGAACACGATAGTCGGCATGGACATAGATGTGCGAAACAGGAAATTGGTATTTGACAGGGTGACGGCCGGTCTTTCCGGCCCTGCAATACTCCCTGTGGCTCTCGCAGCGGTCTGGAAGATCGCCCGGAGCGTCGAAATACCCGTTGTCGGTGTGGGCGGCATCTCGTCGGTAGATGATGCACTCAAGTTCTTCATGGCTGGTGCCGCAGCGGTAGAGGTAGGCACGGCCATCTTCTACGACCCCGAGCTGCCGGTAAGAATCATCGAGAGGCTCGAAAAGGATGGAATCCCGGAGAGGTTGTCCGGCTGAAGAGATTGCAGAAGGGCAAATCGCAAGGAAAGGTCTGAAGAATGGGGAAAAAGATTCCGCAGCTCATAGTGGCGCTCGATGTCGAGGATAGGAACAGGGCCGTTGAACTCGTCGACGAACTCGGTGACGCAGTTTCATTTTTCAAGGTGGGAAGCAGGCTTTTCACAGCATTCGGTCCGTCCATCGTCGAAGAGATAAAATCGAGGGGCGCAGATGTGTTCCTGGATCTAAAGTTCCACGACATTCCCGCCACGGTGGCCGGCTCCGTGAGGGCTGCGCTCTCCATAGGAGTCGATATGATGACCCTCCATGCCTCCGGCGGTGCGGAGATGCTCAGAGCTGCGGCGGAGGCGGTCGAGGAAATGGAGGCCATGAGAGCCGGCAGCGAGGGAGGCAAGGGGAAGGGTAGGTCCGAGATCGAACTTTCAGCCGAGGCAAGGAACGCAGCAGTGTCGAGAGCCGTAGAACCGGCTGCTTCGAGACCCATTCTGCTCGGAGTAACAGTCCTAACGAGTCTTTCGAGACAAAACCTCTCCGAGATATACTCGTACGATGGAACGATAGAGGACCTCGTATTGAGGTTGGTCGAGCTTTCCGTTGGTTCGGGCCTCGATGGGGTGGTTTCATCAGTGAGGGAAGCAGCCGCCATAAGGGAGCGATTCGGTGAGCGGGTTGTCATTGTAACACCTGGAATTAGATTTGCGAATGCAGACCGGGACGATCAGAAGCGCATCGCTGCTCCCAAAGACGCCGTAAGCGCAGGGTCCGATTACATTGTTGTGGGCAGGCCCATAATAAGGGCCGCATCGCCTCTTGAAGCGGCTGAGAGGATGCTCGCCGAATTGAAGGCCGCGGCGACCTGAGACATCGAAGCGGAAGCCCTCTCGATGGCCCTCATTGTGAGCCTGCTTGGCGATGCCTTTCAGCGGGTTATTCGATGGTGATTCGATTGCTTTAAGGAATGGTGCTATAGTCGATGACTGCAGCTTTGATAATATTCATCGCCGTCTATGCGGGGATTGTCGTCTTCAGAAGGCAGAAGGAGGTCATCCTCTGGGCGGGGATAGCTGTTGCCCTGATATTTCTCAAATTCGGTCTCCCAGACCTTGTGCACGGGATATATTGGAACATTCTCGGTATATTTTTCGGTTCTCTGGTCCTTGCCGAGCTCTTTGTCGTGTCGCGGATCCCCGAAACTGTCTCCGATTACCTGATTGACAAGAGCCCCAACATGGCGATTGCCTTCATTTCGGTGATCGCGTTCACATCTTTTCTCTCGATGTTCATCGAAAACATCGCCACGGTGCTTATTGTCGCTCCCGTCGCCATCGAGCTAGCGAGGAAGGCCGACGTTTCTCCCGTTCCAGTGATGATCGGGCTGGCTGTTTCATCGAACCTGCAGGGCACCGCGACACTCATAGGAGATCCTCCCAGCATGATACTTGCCGCTGAGATGAAAATGAATTTTGTCGACTTTTTCTTTTACAGGGGGCAACCAGGCATCTTCTGGTTCGTCGAGCTTGGCGCAGTCGCGGGTTTTCTAGTCATATACCTCTTTCTCCGCCGAATGAAGACAAAGGTTGCAAGAGTCGAAGTGACACGGCCGAGGAGCCTCGTCCCTCTCTTTCTGTTTATCGGGATGGTCGTTTTTCTCTCCATTGCATCCTTTGTAGATCCTGATTCCAGCTGGTTCGGTGGAACGGTTTGTTTGCTGCTTGGCGCCTTCGGGATGTTTTGGCTCCACCGATTCGACCGACTCGAATTTGATCGTGTGTGGAGAAGGTTCGACTGGCGGACATTGATCTTCCTCGCCGGTGTCTTCGCGCTCGTAGCGATGCTCGTCGAGCAGGGAGTTATTGATGCGCTTGCGGCAAAACTCGGGCTGGTAAGAGAAGCCAATACGTTTGTCCTTCTCTCGCTGATCGTATGGTTTTCGGTGCTCTTTTCCGCCTTCATAGACAACGTTCCCTACATAACGGTTATGCTCCCGATCGTTCAGGGGTTCACCGCGGGAGACCAGAAGCTTCAGACGATCCTCGTCTTCGGGCTCTTGATTGGTTCTTGCTTGGGGGGAAATATCACCCCAATAGGTGCAAGTGCCAATATCGTCGCCATGGGTCTCTTACGCAGAGAGGGGTACGATATATCTTTTCCGACGTTCATGAAGATAGGCATTCCTTTCACGTTAGCGGCGACGGCCGCTTCGTACATTGCCCTCTATATCGTTTATATGCATTGACTGAACTGCAATGATAGCTTATAAATTATGTTTTGAACCCGTTAGCCAGCCGGCCATAGGCCCGATAGTGTAAGTGCCGCCTGAAAGAGGCGGCTCGAGATTTTACAAAGGGGAGAAGAATGCGCGTTCTTATAACTGGAATAACCGGTTTTGCCGGGAGCCACCTTGCAGATTACCTGCTTCAGAGGAGCGAAGTAGAACTCTATGGAATAATTCGGTGGAGAAGCAGGACTGAGAATATCAAGCATATCTGGGATCGTTTGAAACTCCTCGAGTGTGACCTGAGGGATGCTTCTTCGACGAGAGACGTTATAGAAGAGATAAAGCCGGATTATATCTTTCACCTCGCCGCTCAGAGCTTCGTCCCGACCTCGTGGAAGGCGCCGAGCGCTTCGATGGTGACGAATATTATCGGAGAGCTCAATGTCTTCGAGGCGATAAGGAAGCTTAACCTAAAGAGCAGGATTCAAATAGCATGCTCGAGCGAGGAGTACGGTCTTGTCAAGCCTGATGAGATTCCCATCAAGGAGACCAACCCGCTTCGTCCGTTGAGTCCATACGGGGTGAGCAAGGTGGGACAGGACATGCTCGGCTACCAGTATTTCATGAGCTACAAGATGGATATCGTGAGGACGCGTGCCTTCAACCACACAGGTCCGAGGAGACCGCCGCTGTTCGTCTGCTCCGATTTCGCAAAGCAGCTAGTCGATATAGAGAGGGGTGTACGGGAGCCCGTTATGAGGGTTGGGAACCTCGAAGCAAAGAGGGACTTTACCGATGTCCGGGATATCGTTCGGGGATATTGGCTTGCGCTAGAGAAGGGCAAAGGCGGTGAGGTTTACAATATCTCATCAGGCCGGAGCTGGAAGATAAAGGATGTACTCGATATGCTGGCCAAGCTCAGCGGCGTCGATGTGAAAATCGAGGAAGACCCGGCGAGGCTGAGGCCGAGCGATGTGCCGAACCTCGAGGGTGACAACACGAAATTCGTGAAGGCGACAGGGTGGAAACCCGAGATTCCTTTCGAGCAGACATTGAGCGATCTGCTCGATTTTTGGAGAACTAATCCCGACTGGATTTGACCGTCTGTGTTCATCCGACTTTTGGAGGGATAATCGCCTAATGAAGGCATTGGTTACAGGTGCGATCGGATTCGTAGGCAAGTACATGATGATTGAGCTTGCCTCATCGGGTTATTCGGTGAGGGGCGTCGATGTAGCGGATTCTTTCGATGCTGTTTCTCTCGATCCCCTGAACAGATGGTTTGAACGGGGAAACACCGCCGGTTACGATGCAGGTGTTATCGATTACAGAAGATGCGATATCCTCGATTACGATTGTGTTGTCTCGGTGATAGATGAGTATGTGCCTGATGTTATAGTGCATCTTGCAGCGCAGAGTTCCGCCGCCCGTTCTTTCGACGACCCCATCGGGACGATGAAAACGAACCTACTCGGTACGATGAATCTATTCGAGGCCGTGAGGCGGTTCGTGTCTTCTGACAGGGTGAAGGAAAGCGAAAGCGGCCGTTTGAGGATTCTCTCGGTGGGATCGAGCGACGAGTACGGAAACAGGCGCCCAGAGGAGATGCCTTTAGAGGAAACCACGAAGGTCGATCCGATCAGTCCATATGCGGTGAGCAAGGCGGCACAGAGTATGCTGGCGAGGCAGTACAGTGTGGCTTTCGGCCTGGAGATCATTTCCACGAGAAGCTTCAGCCACACAGGGCCTTTTCAATCGGAGAGATTCGTGTTGCCCGCTTTCGCCAAGCAGTGCGCCGAGATCAAGTTCGCCGTGGCCGAGCCTGTTATAAGAACAGGCAATATCGATGTCATTCGTGATTTCAGCGATGTCACCGACACGGTGAGAGCTTACAGATTGCTCGTCGAAAAAGGAAGGGCAGGCGAGGTGTATAACGTGTGTTCGTGCAACGGGCTGCGACTTCGTGACGCTCTTAATATGATGATGATGCTTACAGGAATCGAGGCCGAGGTCACCGTGGACAAGACGTTGCTTAGACCCGCCGAGCTGGAGGTCCTCGTCGGTTTGAACGAGAAGCTCAAAAGAGATACCGGTTGGGAGGCGAGATACGATGCGGCGGGTGTCATCTCGAGGCTCGTCGAGTTTTGGACGGAGCGGCTCGGGGCAGAGGGAAAAGATAGGCATGTCGGTGATTTCAATAGAGGATTGGGATCGCAGTCAAAGAAGGAGTAGCTGATGAGGAATATTTGCATGGTTGGTACGGGCTATGTTGGCTTGGTCAGCGGAGCCTGCCTCGCCGATTTCGGCAATAAAGTGATCTGCGTCGATATCGATGAAGAGAGAATAGACATGATCAAGCGGGGCGTGATGCCGATATACGAGCCGGGGCTCAAGGAGATTGTAGAGCGCAATCAGGTGGCCGGTCGTCTCGAATTTACAACCGACGTCGAGAGCGCCGTAAGGAAGTCGCAGGTGATCTTTTCGGCGGTAGGCACCCCGCAGGGGGAGGATGGATCGGCAGACCTCAGCGCCGTTTTCAATGTGGCCGAGGATGTGGCGAAATATATCGAAGAGTACAAGATCTTTGTTCAAAAGAGCACCGTGCCGGTAGGCACTTCGGAGAAGGTCGGAGAGATCATCCGCAACAATCTCGTCGCCGATGTCGAGTTCGACAGGGTGTCAAACCCGGAGTTCCTCAGGGAAGGCTCGGCGATAGAAGATTTTCTGCGTCCCAACCGTGTAGTCATCGGTGTCGAAACGGAGAGGGCGAAGGAGATCATGAGGGAGATATACCGCCCCCTCTATCTTCTCGAGACGCCGATCGTTTTTACAAAGATCAAGACGGCCGAATTGATCAAGTATGCGAGCAATGCATTCCTCGCGACGAAGATCTCTTTCATCAACGAGATAGCCGATCTATGCGAGGTCGTTGGCGCAGATGTAGACGAGGTAGCCGTCGCCATGGGACTCGACAAGCGTATCGGCCCGAAGTTTCTCCACGCAGGAGTCGGATACGGCGGCTCGTGCCTTCCGAAGGACGTCTCTGCGATACTTCATACGGCGAGAAAAGAGAATGTAGAGCTCAAGATCATAAACGCTGCATTTGAGGTGAATAAGGCGAGGCTGGAGCGTTTGCATGAGAAGCTCCGTTCGGCCCTCGGCGAGCTGAAAGGCAGGGTAGTTGCGGTTCTCGGTCTCTCTTTCAAGCCAAATACTGATGACCTGCGCGAGGCCCCGGCCATCAAGTTCATAATGAAATTGCTCGATGAAGGTGCATCTGTGAATACGTACGATCCGGTCGCAATGAAGAATGCGAAGGGGATCCTCGGTGAGCGCGTGTCGTTTTTGGACAATTCTTACGATGCCGCCGATGGGGCGGACGCGCTCGTCATAATGACCGAGTGGAACGAATTCAGGGTGCTTGATCTCGAGAGAATAAAGAAACTGCTCAAGCAGCCCGTTCTCATAGATTGCAGAAACATATACAAGCCGTCAGAGGTAAAGAAGCTCGGGTTCAAGTATCAGTCGTTCGGACGAATGCCGGATTGAGTGAGCGCCGGGAGCCGAGTGGCAGCAGAGGGTTGTCATGAAAAATAATGCAACAGAGCCGCGAGAAGATGCAAGGAACATGGAGGCCGAATGAAAAGAATTCTGGTAACAGGCGGAGCGGGATTTATAGGCTCGAACTTCGTGCGTTTTCTCTACCGCAAGAAGCGCAACGTTCATATAACGGTTCTCGACAAACTCACCTACGCGGGCAATATCAGCAATATCGCAGATTTCATGGACCGCAAGGATTTCAATTTCATACGGGGGGATATCTGCAATGGGAGTCTTCTCGACCGAATACTGCCCGGCATCGACATCATATACAACTTCGCTGCAGAGACGCACGTCGACCGCTCGATCCTCAAGGCAAACAGCTTCGTTAGAACAGACGTCATGGGCACGTACACGCTTCTTCAGCGTGCACTGAAACACCACACGACACGTTTCGTCCAGATATCGACCGACGAGGTGTACGGAAGCGTCAAACGCGGCAGCTTTAGGGAGGACGATCCGCTCAAGCCGAACAGCCCGTATTCTGCGAGCAAGTCGGGTGCTGACCTTCTTGCGAGGGCCTTCTACAGGACCTACCGGCTCCCGGTGGTAATAACGAGGAGCTCGAACAACTACGGCCCATATCAGCACCCGGAAAAGTTTATTCCCTTGTTTATAACCAATGCGGTCGAAGGGAAGCCTCTGCCCCTCTACGGTGACGGTAAGAACGTGAGGGACTGGATCTATGTCGAGGACAACTGCAGTGCCATTGAGCTCGTAGGGAGAAAGGGGAATGTGGGTGAGGTGTACAACATCGGGGCCGGCGAAGAACGTATGAATATAGAGATTGCCTCTCTCATCGTTGATATGGTAGGGGCGGACAGGTCGCTCATCACATTCATAAGCGACAGGCCGGGACACGACAGACGCTATTCGCTCGATACACGAAAGATAAGAAGGCTCGGGTGGAGGCCGTCTGTTACCTTCGAAGAGGGAATTGCGAAAACTGTGAGATGGTATCTCAAGAACAGCGGCTGGTGGAAGGCGGTAAGGGGAGGCTCGTTCAAGAGGTACTACAGAGAGCTTTACAGTGAGAGGCTGGCAAGGGCAATAGAGAGAAAGGCGAAGAGTTGAAAGCTGCAATAGTAGTCGGGGCGAGACCGAACTTCATGAAGGCCGCTCCACTCATCAGGGAGTTCAAAAGACGCGGGGGAATGGAGCCCGTGCTCGTCCACACAGGTCAGCATTACGATGAGAACATGTCGAAGGTTTTCTTCGAGGACCTCGAACTCCCCACTCCGGACATATACCTCGGCGTTGGCTCGGGCACGCATGCCGAACAGACGGGCAAGGTAATGATTTCGTTCGAGAAAGTTCTGTCAAAGGAAAAGCCCGACCTCGTCATCGTTGTGGGTGACGTCAATTCCACACTGGCCTGTTCGCTCGTTGCAGCGAAGATGATGGTTCCTGTGGCCCATGTGGAGGCGGGGTTGCGAAGCTTCGACCTTTCGATGCCCGAGGAGATCAACCGGATGGTTACAGACATATTGTCGAGCTTCTGCTTCACTACATCACCAGAGGCCGAGACGAATCTCAAGCGCGAGGGGGTCTCTGGGGATAGAATATTCTTCGTAGGCAACATCATGATCGATTCGCTCCTCTACTATATGGAAAAGGCCGAGTCGTCCGACATCATGGAAAGGCTCTCGCTGGAGGAAAAGGGGTACATACTCGTGACGATGCACAGGCCAAGTAATGTCGATTCGATCAATACGTTCAATGGGATCTACAGAGTCCTCGAGGAGCTCTCGAAGGAGCTGCCTGTGGTTTTCCCGGTGCATCCGAGGACGAAGAAGATAATCGAGGCATCGCGCCTCTCGAGAGGCGCGGAAAGCAGGATGATGCTCATAGATCCGGCAGGCTACCTGGATTTCGTAAAGATGATGAAACACGCGAGGCTCGTTCTCACCGATTCGGGTGGAATACAGGAGGAGACCACCGTACTTGGAATTCCTTGCCTTACGGTGAGGAACAACACGGAGAGGCCGATCACGATAGAGATGGGTACGAATCGTCTCGTCGGCACCGACCCGGAACGCATCCTTTCCGAGGCAAGAGATGTGCTCTCGAAGGATGTTCTCGATTACAAAGTGCCGCCCCTATGGGACGGCTATACTGCTTCGAGGATTGCAGATATCCTCGAAGAGCGGTTCGTAAAACACAATGCAAGGCTCAGCCGTCAGGAGGATCGTCAGAGATGCCTTCAACCTTCGACTGCTGTTCACTCTGCCGGTTGCCGTTTTGACGTATTTCATCAGTGCGAGATTGTCTGTTTTCTTTCACGAGGAGATGCTCACTCCTCTCTTCAAGCTCGCTTCACTGTTAATAATAGCTGTAAGCTTCAACGAGCTCGCCGGGTTGATGGTCCTGGGGCTCAAGGCGTTCAAGGCCCTTTTCGTTATGCGTTTCGCAATGCTGGTATTGAAGGTGTCTCTCGTATTTTTGGCTGCCCGTCTCGCCCTCGGGCCCATGGGTGTGCTGGCCGGATATATCACAGCGGCGGCTCTTCCCGCGATCGGCGTTCTCGCGCTGCTCTTTTCGTACAGAGCTGAAGGAGAGCGACAGGGAACGACTCATACGTACGAATTCTCGAAGCTCATAAAGTTGAGCTCTTACCTTGCAGTGAGCGGAGCCTCTGTGACGATATATTCACTACTCGACAAGCTCATGCTCGGTTATTTCAAGGGGGCAATAGATGTCGGGCTCTATTCAATGGCGAGAAACATGGTAGAGACGTCGCTCTTTCCCACATTCGCCCTGATCATGACACTGAGACCTGCGCTTGCCCAGTCGTTCACATCGCATCGGCTCGAGAGAAGTTCGTACCTCATCAACCGATCGATCAGAAGCTCTTTCGTCTATTCGATGGTGGTGGCAGTCGTTTTCTTCACTCTCTCGCGGCCTCTGATGGTCGGTCTCTTCGGACCGGCCTTTGCTCCTTCGGCCCGTTTGCTCGTTCTTTTTCTCCCTCTGATAGTGATGCGATGTGTAGGCGCGGTGATATTGCCCGGACTGATCGCCGCCGACAGAGCGGGAAGCTATGCTATTCTTACGTCGATTGGCGCAATCCTCAATTTCGCCTTCAACTATTTTTTCATACCGATTTGGGGGGCTGGGGGGGCCGTAGCGGCCACGCTGCTTTCTTATCTGCCGATAGAGCTGATCGGTTTCGTCATTCTTGTCAGGGCGATACCAGGATCGTGGAGTTTCGGGATCGTAAGGCTCATGGCGGGCTCGTTTGCAGTGAGTGCGCTCTTCGCCGTTCTGTTTAGATTGTCGAGGCTTAACCCGACGAACCTTGTAGAGGCAGTTGCCTACGGCACCATTCTCGTCGTGGTCCTCTTTGCATCTTTTATTGTATTGAAAATCATTTCGAAGGAAGAGATTGATTCGTTGTTCAGACCGCTGATTTTCTGGTCGAGGTAGCAGATGATCTCCCGCTTATATTTCTTGACAATGGCCGTTGGTTGGATGATTCTACCGTTGTAGAGGAGGGGGAAAAGATTTTGAAGATGTTAGGCGAAATAACCGCTGTTGCGCTGTCATTCTTGCTTTGTCACCTGTTCACTCCGCTCGTTAAGGGAATTGCCGTCCGATTGAATATCGGTGAAAAGCCGAACGGAAGAACGAGCAGAGATCTTGTGCATATCGGGGGTGTGGCTATTATCGGGGCGGTTCTGTTCACCCTGCTTCCGTTTTTTCTCTTTTTCATCGAGGAAGCCCCTCTGACGCGTATTCTTGTTCCCCTTCTCATCGCCAGCGGCTTCTTGATCTTTCTTCTGGGTATAATAGACGATTTGCGGAGCCTTCACTATTCCTACAAGCTCATCATACAGATTGCCGTCTCCGTATTCGTGGCGGCATTTGGATTGGCTCTTCTCAGTCATTTCAGAGTGACCAGTCTTTCGATATACGGAAACATTATAGCATTCATAGTTGTTTCCATATGGATGCTCGTCATAACGACTTCGTTCAACCTCATAGACGGTGTCGATGGATTGGCGTCTGGGCTCGCTTTCATCTATGCAGTCGCATTCGCTGCCGTGGGAATGATCTTCGGCGAACCTCTGGTCACGACACTTTCTCTCGTCGTGGCCGGTTCGGTGTTTGCCTTTCTCAAGTACAATTTTCCTCCGGCAAAGATACTTATGGGCGATACGGGGAGTCTTTTCCTCGGACTTCTCTTCGGTTTTATAACACTCGTTGCTGTCGTCAAGGCAAAGAGCCTGTTTCTGACCGCTGCTGGCAGTGTCGTCATACTAAGTGTGCCGATTCTCGATACCGGTCTTGCATTTTCGAGAAGACTGATCACGGGTCGCCCTGTTTTCGAGGCGGATCACAAGCACATGCACCATATTCTGCTTTACCGGTTCAGGTCCGTTCGAATCGTCGATTTTATAATCTGGTCGATTGCAGCGGGCACGGCCATTCTCGGTGTTTACGTTGTAAAGGGTAGTCTCATCTGTCTGGTTGTTGCGCTTGCGATCGATGGTGCGCTGTTCTTTGTGATGCTCAGAGCCATGACTCAAGCCGGGATCTCCGAAGAGGAACTGATAGAGATTCTCCATAGTTGAGTTGCTGCATCGGCGGCGCGGAGGGATGAAATTCGGCTGTTAGTTTACGATTGCCTTTTTAACCCTTCTGTGATAGTTTCCTAAGCTGAAAAGCGGAAATCATCAACCCCAGCGGTTGGCTGCGGTACGCGCCTTGCGTTCGATTCTTCGTAGGAGTAAATGCGTTGAGCAGAAAGAAAGAGATAGTTGTGGCGGCTGAATTCGACCGTGAATTCAGGACCCGGTTTGCCGCTTCGTTCGAGCAGATCGCTTCACTCAATTCGGGCAAGAGGTTCGTCAGCGTTTTCGAGCTTGCCGGAAAACACTCAGCGGGCAAGGGGCGCGATGTTTTCAAATCGTTTTCTAATCTGATTTCAGCGCTCGTCAAGGGGGAAATTGACTTGGCGGTGGCCGATGGAACAGATCTGCCGACGAATCTGCCGCATGGGGTGGAGATATTTGCGGTGCTTGACAGATCGAATCCGTTTGACGTGTTTATCTCGTCTGACGACATGATACTCGACGAACAGCCCGAGGAAGCCCGGGTCGCGGTCACCAATCAGGTCGAAATGGGTCAGCTTCTCTACTACAGGCCCGACCTTGATGTGGTTGTCCGCGGGGATGGTTTCGACAATCTCTGTGCGGAGATGGAGAACGGTGTGCTCAACGGTTTCGTGTATCCCGCTTCGAAGGTCGAGGCGATAGACAAGCAAGACAAGGTCGTCGAGGTTTTCACTTCTTCGATATGCATGCCGGTTGCGGGTCAGGGCTCCATAGCGATCATCGGCAGGAAAGGCGAGCGTGAGCTCAAAGAGATCGTAAAAGGGCTGAACGACATGCCGAGCTATGATGAACTGCTGCTGGAGAAGGCATTTGCCGGGACCGTTTCAAAGGACAAAAAGGCACCGATAGGTGTGTTGAGCAGCATAGACGGAAGAGATTTCAAACTCGAAGGTGTGATAGTATCGCCCGATGGTTCCGAAAGGATATCGGGCAGCATAAGCGGCAAGCTCGCCGAAAGCGAAAAGCTTCTAGCCGAGCTCGCCGAAGAGCTTCTCTCTTCGGGGGGCGAAGATATAATCAACTTCATCGAGTAACATTCAAGGAGTATCTTGATGCTGGACAGAAAAATGATAAGAAAAGATCCTGGGCGCGTAAGGGAAGGCTTGAAGAAGAAGGGGGTAAATTTCGACCTCGATGCATTTCTCGAGATGGATGAAGAGATGAGATCTTTGATCAGGGAGGGCGAGCAGCTCAAACACGAGAAGAACAAAGTATCACAAGATGTGGCAAAGCTCAAGAAGGAAGGGAAGGATGCTTCGGAGATCATAGAGAGGATGAAGACTGTTTCGGACAGGATCAAGGAAATCGATGAGCAGATAAAAGACATTTCCACCCGCCTCGACGAGCTAGCCTTGAAGATACCCAACATACCGCACGATTCGGTGCCTTTAGGCACTTCGTCAGAGGAAAATGTCGTAGTGAGGAAATGGGGCGAATTCAAAGAGCTACCGTTCGAGCCTCTGCCGCATTGGGAGATAGCGGAGAAGCTCGGTATTCTCGATCTTGCTGCGGGAAGCACGTTGAGCGGCAGGGGATTCGTTGTATACCGAAACGACGGCGCACTTTTGACGAGGGCTCTGATCAATTTCATGCTCGACGTTCACAGGGAGCAGGGCTACGAGGAGCTATGGGTTCCCTATGTAGTGACGAGAGACTGTATGATAGGTACCGCTCAGCTTCCCAAGCTCGAGGACGACATGTATCACATCGAGAAGGATGACCTTTTCCTTATTCCAACCGCCGAGGTGCCGCTGACCAATATGAATCGAGGAAAGGTGCTTGACGGGGAGGCTCTTCCTGTCAAGTACACGGCGTTCAGCCCCTGTTTCAGAAGGGAGGCGGGAAGCTACGGCCAGGACACGAAAGGGCTGATAAGGATACATCAATTCAATAAGGTTGAGATGGTGGATTTTTCATTGCCAGAAGTATCCTACGACGAGCTCGAGACGCTCCTCAACGATGCGACCGAGGTGCTCGAAAGGCTCGAGATACCGTACAGGGTGATAGAGCTTTGCACGGGGGATCTCAGTTTTGGTGCTTCGAAGTGTTACGATATCGAAACATATGCGCCTGCGGTCGACAAATGGCTCGAGGTATCATCGTGCAGCAATTTCGAGGACTTTCAGGCAAGGAGAGCGAACATCAGATTCAGACGGAAGAAGGGTGAGAAGAGCGAATTCGTTCATACTCTGAATGGCTCGGGCATTGCACTTCCGCGCCTCATCGCCACGATCCTCGAGAACAATCAGACACCCACAGGCAAGGTCCGCATACCCAGGGCTCTTGTCAGTTACATGGGAGGAAAGGAATACCTGGAAGCGTGATGGTGAAATGAGGGCTCTCAAGAATCTCTCCTTTCTGCTCAAGGTTTACTTTATCGTCGGCGGTATCATTCTCGTCATCTTTGCTCTTTACTACAACAACCTTTTGATCAAGCGTATGCACGAGCAGTCGATCGATACGACACGATTGTTCTCGCGTTTCATCGCGATAGAGCTCCAGAGGGTTGAGGACAAGGATAGACAGAATTTCATCAGGGATATTCGTTCGGCGATAAGAATACCTTTCGTTATAACGGACAAAGAGGGGAGACCGATCGTATGGAGCAGGGTAGGCATTCCGCAGTTAGCCGACAGCGAGTACAGCAGGGTGCTCGATTTCAACCCTGCAAAGCCCAACGATGAACTGCTCAAAAGGGTGTTGGAAAAGGCGAGGGAGTTTGATAGAGACAACGAGCCGATAGCGATTTCCACCGAAGGCTATCCGCTCGTTGTTCACTTTGGTCAATCGAAACTCACCCGTGACTTGGCGATAGCCCCGTACATTCAAGTAGTCGTATTCGTCCTCTTCATGCTCTTCGGCTTCTTCGGGTTCAGATCTCTCAAGCTCAGCGAACAGCGATCGATATGGATAGGCATGGCCAAGGAAACTGCCCATCAACTCGGTACTCCACTCTCTTCGATCATGGGGTGGTTATCGATTATGAGAGAAGAGAGGCAGTCAAATCGCTGTTCGGATCGATTTGATCGGGCACTCGAGGAGATCTCGACGGATATAGACAGGCTGAGCAAGATTTCGTCGAGGTTCAGCAAGATAGGCTCGAGACCGAAACTCGAGTACCAGGAGCTTACTCCGATCATAGTTAACACGGTGCGGTACTTCGAGAGAAGGATGCCGGCACTCAAGAAGAATTCGACGATTTCGCTCGACATCGAAGAGCTCCCGCTGATCCGTTGCAGCAAGGAGTTGCTCGAGTGGGTCTTCGAAAACCTTACGAAGAATGCGCTCGATGCAATAGAGCAGGGAGAGGGGAGGATCAATATACGCTGCAGGATGAACAAGGAGAAGGGCTCGATTGAGATTTTGTTCAGTGACAACGGCAAGGGTATGAATCCCAGGATGAAGAAAGAGATATTTTCACCGGGCTTTACGACGAAGAAGAGAGGCTGGGGGCTGGGGCTCGCCCTTGTAAAGAGGATCATCGAGGATATTCACCGCGGCTCTATCAAGGTTCTTCACACTCAGCCGGGCGAAGGGACGACGTTTTTTATGTCTCTTCCTGTTGATTAAGTCCGTTCGATTTGCTTTATTTAGTAAAAGAATAAGCCTCGATTTTTTGAAACGATGGGAGAATCACGGTGAAGGGAAAAAGGATCCTCTGGGTGGACGACGAGATAGAATTGCTCAATTCGCACATTATATTTCTGCGTGGAAAGGGGTACGAGGTTGAGGGTGTGTCGAGCGGGGAGCAAGCGATCGAGGCTGTTGAAAAAGATCGCTATGATCTCGTTTTGCTCGATGAGACGATGCCGGGGATGAGCGGACTCGAGACGCTTCAGCAGCTCAAGAGAATAGATTCTAATATCCCGGTGATCATGATCACGAAGAACGAAGCCGAGGATTTGATGGACCAGGCTATAGGGATGAAGATAGACAACTACCTGCTGAAACCGATCAACCCCGTTCAGGTATATTCGGCTGTCAAAGGGATCATCGAATCACAGAAGATACAGGAGAGCGCATTCGGCAAAGATTATCTCTCAGTATATAACCGCATCAGCCAGAGGCTCATGACTCCTCTCGACTGGAAGGATTGGGCCGACATTCACATGGAGCTTTCCCACTGGGACGTCGAATTTGACAGATTCCCCGATACGGGACTCGAGCAGACGCACGACGATCTGCGGAAGAAATGCAACATCGACTTCGGAAGGTATGTCGGGGCCGAGTATGTTGAATGGGTCAATTCGGACAAGAGGCCTTCGTTGAGCGTCGACGTGTTCAAACGTTTCATCTTCCCACATCTCTTTTCGCATAAGAAGGTTTACTTCATCGTGATCGACTGCATGCGGTTCGATCAGTGGCTTACGATTCAGGATCTGCTTGCTCCTCTCTACAGAATAGAAACCGATTACTGCTTTTCTATACTGCCCTCTGCGACTCCCTATGCGAGAAACGGTATCTTCTCTGGCCTTTTCCCGCTCGAGATTCAGAAGAGATATCATGAAAAGTGGCTCGAGAGAGCAAAGGACGAATTCAGCAAGAATCGCTTCGAGGCGGAATTCATGGCTGATCTTCTCAAAAGAAACGGCTTCGAGCGGCTCACCTCGAAGTACGTCAAGATCTATGAAATAGGCGAAGCGAACGAGGTGCGAAGGCAGGTGGGTGCTTACAAGTCCATAGAGTTCGTAACACTCGTGTTCAATTTTCTTGACATTCTCGCCCACGGTAGAAGCCAGAGCGACATTCTGCAGGAGATCGCCCCTGACGAGAGTGCCTTCCGATCGTTGATGCGCTCGTGGTTCACTCATTCCGCCCTCTACGACATACTCCAGCAGATAGCGCAACACAACGCCGTTATAGTGATAACGACCGATCATGGCTCGATTCTTGGGAAGAGAGCCTCGCTGGTGCACGGCAACAGGGAGACATCGACGAATCTCAGGTACAAGTTCGGCGAGAACATAAACGGTGACCCGAAGCAGACTGTACTCATCAAGAATCCCACAGATTACATGCTTCCAGCGGAAAGCCCTTCAAAGAACTATATCATCGCAAAAGAAAACTACTACTTTGTCTACCCGACGAGATTCCATGAATACGAGAAACAGTATCATGGGACATTTCAGCACGGTGGCATTTCCCTGGAAGAGATGATAATTCCGTGTGTTACTCTTTACCCCAGATAGGTTGTCGATAGAGTCTCGCACCCTTCGAGTGCCTGAGCAGCCTGATTTCGTGTTCGCACCCTTAGCTTGCAGCAGTATCAAGATGCTCTCTGACTCCGACTGCTCTGCGGGTAATCTACGACGGGGGAACGAATGGGCAAAGGGTCATGATTTTGTCTTTGTATAACAGGGATGGATAGGGTATAAGCGAAATATCGGAGGTCGTTCAAGTTCTTCTCTGACAATGTTTCAGAAAGAGGATGAATATGAAGAGGCTCGATCGTTTTGAGGGTGGCCGGGCGCAACTGGTTCTCAAGAGCGGCTCTTCGTCGCAGACCGAGCATATGGGCAGGGTCGTGGGTGAATGCATCCCGGCGGGCACCGTGCTTGCTCTAACAGGGGGGTTGGGCGCCGGGAAGACCGTGTTCGTCAAGGGACTCTGCAAAGGGCTCGGTGTGCGCGATCGGGTTCTCAGCCCCACGTTCATCCTTCTCGAAGAGTACAGAGGTGTCCTGCCGGTTTACCACTTCGATCTGTATAGACTCAAGGGTACGGATGAGGTGGAGGAGATAGGTGTCCTCGATGCGATCGACGGAACGAACGTTGTGGTCGTCGAATGGGCTGACAGATTGCCCCCCGGATGGCTCGGAGAGGATATCGTGGTTAACCTGGAGGTTGTCGGTGAGAATGAGAGAAGACTAGCATTGGAGGCTCCAATTGATCTCATCGAACTGTTGAAACGGGAGAAATTGTCATGAGCATGAAGATCCTCGCACTCGACACGTCGCACACGAGAGGGAGTGTCTCCATATCAGCGGACGGCGAGGTGCTCTGCGAAATACTCTTTGATGCGAGTGATACACATTCGGCCACTTTGATGCCTGCAATCGACAGGTGTTTCGCAATGTCAAAGCTTTCGCCGAAGGAGATTGCTCTGATAGGGGTCGTGATCGGACCGGGCAGTTTTACAGGGTTGAGGATCGGGCTCGCAACGGCGAAGGCTTTTGCAGCATCGCTCAAATGTCCGGTTGTTCCGGTAACGAGCCTCGAGACACTCGCTGCAGCGTTTCCCTTTTCGACGAAGCTCATCGTGCCGCTCATAGATGCGAGAAGACGCGAGGTGTATGGGGCGGTCTATTCAACGGCGAG
>NATK01000100.1 GCA_002085285.1 Candidatus Latescibacteria bacterium 4484_7 | reverse complement strand
GGGAGGCAAACAAACAATCAAAATTGATAAAAGGGCTGCCCTTCGATGACAACCGCTCATTCTCAAGCAAATTCATCTCAATGCCAAATACCGACCGAAAAGCTCAGAACGTCTGATACATCGCGATATGTATCTTGGTATCCTCGAAAGAGATGCTGTCACCGACGCCGAAGCTCAACGATACGATACCGAGAGGAGATTTGGACCTCAAACCGAACCCTAACCCGTTGTGAACTCGCCAGCCGTCGCTGCGGTTATAAACGACACCTGTATCGTCGAAAAGCTTTTCGGTCGGTATTTGGCATTGAGATGAATTTGCTTGAGAATGAGCGGTTGTCATCGAAGGGCAGCCCTTTTATCAATTTTGATTGTTTGTTTGCCTCCCTGGAAGGGAACGGAAGATGAAATGGACTCGACCAATCCAGATCCTCTAAACGTGAACCCGATTCTATACCGCTGCCTGGTACTCTTTAGAAGCTCTCCAATGCCCGGCATGTTCCTGTCACCTATAAACCCCACCACCAGAGAGCTCTTCGAACCAATTGGATATTTGAAAGTGAACCCGGCCTTGTAGCGGACAAAAAGCGTGTCTTCGACCACTTGTCCCAGCTCCACAGCCGCACTCACCGGAAGAGACAAAAGAAACGGCTCGAAGTATTTGAAGTTTACCCTTGAATATTTTTCTCCATTGTTCATCCAACTGAAACCGGCGTTCCTGCCCGTGCCTGCAACGTTTTTGAGGTCGAGGTCGACCGAACCGTTCAAAACGTAATCTCCCTGCGTCTTCCGCGAGAATCCGACTATGCCGCGAAACGAATTGCTGTGCTTCTTTTCCCTTACAGGTATCGAAACCACGACTCCTCCATTGGAAGATTGCCTGAGACAAAACGACCCAACCGAATCGAAGTAGTCAGAATGAGCGATATTTTCGACACCCATCAAGATATCCTTCTCTCTGTACAGCCTCCCCGTCTTGATCCTGGATAATCTCATTGCAAAACTCGAGTCCGTCTTCGTCAGCCCCTCGAAAACGACATCTTTGAGAACAAATTTCTTTCCCTCAACGATCGATATTGTCAATTTGACGCCGTTGGTCACAGGATCGTATGAGAATCCCGTCAACCAAACCTGGGCATAGGGAAATCCGGAATCGTTCAAGAAGTCGAGGACACCGGTGAGATGCCTTTGTATCGATACAGGATTGAATGGGTCTCCCTTCTTCATCGATATCAACCTTTGAATCACCTCTTCCATGCCTGGCTCCACGCCGTTGATACTGAGCGAGGAAATGTGCGCCTCATCGCCCTCGTCTATAACAAATGCGATATTGAGACCAGAGTCAGACGATGTGGTATCGACCTTGATTGACGCCCCGCAATATCCATACGAAAAATAGATCGAATCGAGACGCGCAATTTCCTCTTTAATCATTTCCACGGAAAAACCTGTACCCGGAGATAGCAGAGCACCCCTGCGCAATATATCCACACCGACCTTCTCTGCACCGATGTAATTCACATTCACGACCGTTCTCGCAGAGGAGATCGCAGAGAGGAAAGAAACGGCCACTACCAGAAGGTTAAAAGTAAGCCCTGCTCTCCATCTTGAAGTCATGAACGGTCTTCACCTCCCCCGTGTAGTCTTTTTCCCTTCTACCGAAGTAGTTTATACCGAAGCTCAAATTGGTGGTGAGCCTGTAATGCGCCATAACGCTCCAATCCTCCCTCAAACCTTCCTCGAGAAAAAAGAGCGGCTTGGCCGAAATGCCGTTCGTGCTGGTATATGTGATCTTCATCGTCGAATTCACATTCAGCCTCTTGCTCATGGAGGAATTGATGTGGGGAGCAAGAAAGTACGAGACCTGCCCGGCGGTGGATAACCTATCGAGCCTCTTTTCGGCGCCTGCTTCCATAGAGAATTTCACTGCGGGAGAATAACGGTAATCTATTCTTTGTGATGCAGAAAGGTCTCGAACATCGTAGTTCTGTTCACCCGATGAAATGGCGAACCTTTCCCTCTTGCCTTCACCGATCTCCCAGAGGATTGACAGACGCTTCGTCATAGAAACATTGGCCCTCAATTTCATCTCCCTCGTGAAACGATCCACAGGGTCACCGACGGAGCGATTGTCCTTTTCGTCCTCCCTGTTGAAGGTGAATGCGATATCCAGCATCTTCACCGAATTGAAGAAGTGCCACTCCTGCATGACCCTCGTTATGCCGTAGATAGTCAGGTCGTTTCGCTGAAGAAGGGACGGCCTCAGTGTGTAAAGACCGAGTAAATCATCGGTCTTAGAGTCTTCCTCCACAGAGACGAAATTGTCCAGAGAAACAAAGCGTGAAAGCCTGCTTATAAGACCCCCTCCTTTCGATCGTGCCCCTATCCCCCTTATGCCTCCGCCGAACCCGAGTCTAAAATCAAGCTTGACTGTATGTGCCTTTTGAAGCGAAGCTCCAGGAAGATAAACGAGCATGTAGTCGCCTCTCTTCTGCCCGACCTCTTTTCCTTCGCTGTCGTAGTCCCCCTGATTCTTGCCGACATAGATCACAGACCTCTCCCTCGTCCTTTCCTCCCCTGAGGTGATCCTGTAGTCTATATCCGTTGTCATGGCAAACCTGTCCAGGGCGTCCTTGTACCTCAACCTCGCCAGCTCGTACCAGTTTGTGGTATGAGCCCTTAGATCATCGTTTCTTCGATGTGTGACGAGAATATCAAGCATCCTCCTTCTGTGGGTGAAGGAACCTTTGAGATTCAATTCGTCGCTCCGATAGGAATCGATCCAGTTCCGCAGCGAATCGACCATGTTGTCGGTATTCCTCCTCTTCGCCTCGATCGCGGCAGAGAAAGAACGTGTTCTGAAGCTCGAAACACTCATCGCCTGCTCTATGTAGTATCTGCCCGTGTCAGGCGCTGAAGTCTGGAAAGACGAGTATCTCTCGGTCTCGTAGTAATATCGAGGTAGTATATGCCACAGTGCATACGACGCCTGGCCCCTGAAGAAAATTCTCTCTCTGTTTTCATTCGTTTCACTCCTAAAAGAAACCAGCTTGAGCCCTCTCTCGAGCTCGTCGGCTATCGACAGTGAATAATCATTTTTCCTCGAAGAGATACCCGATGTGCGGGACAGATAGCTGAATCCCGCACCTGCCCTCAGAAGGCGGCCGTACTGAAGATCGATTTTGCCCGAGCCAATCCTCTCCGTCCCGACAAGGGGAACGCCTTCGAGGTTCCAGTTCCTGTAGAAATACGAGGTTCTGTTTTTCTCCGGCGACTCGAAACGGTCGCCTAAGGACGAATAATCGGTCGAGAGGGACATTTTGAACGCACCAAGTTTCAAGTCTCTAAGCTTCCCCTCGAGCCTGAAGGCCGTTCCGAAATTGTCGCTGTCGTCTATCCCGGATAGAAGATTCCTGTCATGCCAGCTGAAATTCCCTTCGGAAACAAAACCCAAGTGTGCACCCTCGAACGTCGCCCTAACCGATGCAAGTCTGTTGCGCTCAGGCAGAGCAAGCCGTTTCCCTATGATGTAGTCGCCGATGCCTGCACCGACATATTTATACTTTACTTCTCCCCTGATAGAAAAACCATCTGTGGTATAGTCGCCCTTACCAGTACCGACATTGATGAAATTCAAGACATAGTCGCCTCCCGATTCGACGAATTCGAAATGGTCAGGAAGCGAATCACCCTTTACAAATATGTAGTTTCCTTTTCCTTCATCGACCTTCTTTATACCACTGGTCAATGCCTTTCTCTCGTCGTCGCCCGCAGATGCAAGGATGCTCCTGTCCTCGGCTGTGAGCGTTCCATTCAGAGGCCTGGAGGCATCGTCTCCTTCCTGCAAGAAGAATGTCTTTACTTTGAAAAGCCCTCTATAGTTCGGTGATTCCCAACCTGCATAGACAGTGCTCCTGCGAAAGTAATCCTCAGAGATCTCAAAATCAACTGTGATCTCCGAGTCCCTCGTTATAGTCACATTCTCCGTGAACTGAACAGTACCGAGAACGTAATCGATCGTGTAGTCGTTGTTCGACCCTCGCTTGAGCACGCGCCCGTTCAGATATACCTTCTCCGTGCCGGGCAGTATGATTACACCGTTAAACGTGCGCGACGGAATCAGCTCGTACGGGCCCTGGATTCCGTCCTTCCCCATAAAACTCACAGTCCTGAATCGCCCCTTCGCTATACCTGCGCCGCCGAAGAACCTTTGCTTCGACTCTCCATAAGAGACACTAATTCCTCTCAATTCGCGCTTGAAGGCGGAGAATCGTGACCAGTCGAGACCAGTATCGTGATCTCCGAATACGATCTCCGACCTCGCAGTTTTCAGTTTTACGAACACCCTGTCGAGCTGCTTTATCTCGGCTGTGTTCCCCTCGGGTTGAACGGGTAGATTGTCGTCTGTAAGATAAGCGCTCACCTCCATTCCCTTCGTCACCTTGCCCGACATAGACACGTGCAGGCTCTGATCGAGTCCCAATCCTCTCCCCGTCCCGATGTTTATCCCAATTGACTTACTCCCTGAAACTCTCAATCTGTACCGGGGAGCTGTCCTCTCCTTCGATTCGACTCGAGAAATAATTCTCCGCCTGTAGATCGGGCTATTTGCCATCGTGGGTGAATGAGACACGAAAACGGGAGGAAAAGAGAAAGGATACCTCCTGTATTCGAGAATGATTTTGTCACCTGGCGAAGCAGCTTTTACCAGGATAATGGTGCCCTTGAGATAATTTATCCTGTAGTCTCTCTCCCTTGAGAGCAGGTGAAAGTTCAGATAGAGCGAATCGCTTTGAGGGATGATAAACGTGATGCCTGTCGAAATCTTCTTTTGCCCCTCTTCGAGTAAGAACGAGGTCCTCCTATCCTCGAAGTTCTTGTATTCAACAAGCGCAGAATCGGTATCGGGAGTTGGTGAGACGAGCCGCCCTCCAACTGTCGACCAATCCATGGAACGGACTTCCGCCCGAAGAGAAGAGAGCAGAATCAACGATATGGCTACGACCTTGATTGGTCTCATGTTCACTCTTGCCGATAACGAATGTCATATATCAATATGGAAGATGAATTGAGATCGGTCACATAGAGACGATCGTTCCAACCCGCTGCGACGGCCGAGGGCTCGATAGATCCGGACCGAAACGAATCGATTTTCGAGATATATCGGCCTCTACTGTCGAATACGAAAACCTTGCCGGCACCGGAATCAGCCACGAAGATATACCCGTTGTGGTTGTAACTTAGATACCTCGGAGTTACAAAGACATTCTCATTCCCGACAGGGCTCGCGGCAAATTCGAACCTTCCGGCCGGCGAAAAGAACTTCATCTCCCGGCTCTGAGGATCTACGACCACTATGGTGCCATCATCGAGCACGATAGCCTTTCTCGGACTGTTCAGCGACGCACGGCTCTTGCCGAATTCCGAAATCTCGAGGTTAATCGAACCGAGAGAAGACCAGATGATCAAAGAATGATTCTCTATGTCTGTCGCAATGATTCTACCATCACCCATCGAGGTGACCGATACAGGATGGCCTCCGCCAGCCCGATCGAACGATATCAGAACATCGAGATACATACCCCTGTAGTCGTAACGCAATATCCTGTTCCCCGTGTAGTCGAGTACGTAGATCAGGGAGCCCTGGAGTGTAATGTCTATGGGGTATATCGATGAGGTGCTTTGAGGATTCTCGAACTCGATATAGCCGCCCTTATCAGGATACCCGTAGATCCTACCGGCCATACCATCTGCTACGAATACCGTCCCACGGGTGTCGACCGCTATCCCTACAGGCTCCGTTAGTTGCTCGGAACCAAAAGACGTATCCGGTCGAAATGAAACAACCGCGGTGCTGTCAGCCTTTCTCTGATCTTTGGAGTGTGCACCATTTGAAGGCACGAGAGAAAAGCTCGTAGCAACCAGGGAAAAAAGCATCAAAGATAGTAAATGATTTTTCATTTGCTCATATTGTAAAGACCGGAAGCGGTGCGGTAGCATGATCGATTTGATACGATAAAACAAGTCGAATCATTAAAACGACCTGTTCACATAGAGTAAAAACCGCCTGCTGTTTCCTTTCATCCCAACCGATATATTCTTTACACGAGGCTTATCCCCTTCTTTGCCCTTTGCAAGCATAACGGCGTCCACACTGCTTACCACTCTCACCACCACTGCGACAATTGAAACATAGAGCGCATCCCTGTATGCCGATTCGCTTCCTTCACGAAGAACGTTGTACTTTCTGAAGTAGTTATAAGACCTCCAGCGCCAGGCCATCGACCCCGTGTATGCATGCTGATCATAATAGTTGTCCATTGCATCCTTGTCGGGGTAGTACATGTCCCTCGCCTCTCGCCTTATATATTCGTTGTATCCCCCCGGTCCATCACTGCTGATATATTGCCCGACCAAACGATAGTAATCGTCCGGATAAGATTCGCTCGAAACTCCGGC
>NATK01000099.1 GCA_002085285.1 Candidatus Latescibacteria bacterium 4484_7 | reverse complement strand
CCTCGCCGCCTCAAAATGACAAATGCACCGACGATCGATGTAAAAAGCACTGTCGCCTCTCCCAGCGTGTCGTATCCCCTGTAGTCGAGCAGTATGCTCGTAACGATGTTAGCCGCATGTGTCTCCTTCGGTCCTTCGGCGAGATACCTCTTCGAGACGGTGAGAAGAGGGTGGCCGAAATGGTTCAGATCGTGAACGGCGAGGAAGGCGAACACGAGAAACAGTCCGAAGAATATCAGGCTCGAAACGAAAGAGAAGGTATCCCAATGCTTCTCGATAGCGGTATTGTCAGTGGATATGGTCGCCCTGATCAACACGACGAGGATCAGGATCTCGACCACGATCTGAGTGATGGCGATATCGGGAGCCTTGAGCATGAGGAAAGCGATACTGAGGCTGAATCCCACCACTCCGACCGATATCACAGAGGAAAGGAGCTTCTTCGTCTCTATCGCTATGATAGAGCCAATTATCATGAAGATCAGAAGTATGAGAAGGTACAGATCCATTCGTAACCCTTCCTCTAATAAGAATTGAACATCAGTATGAACACCAGCACGCCGAGACCTATGACGACCCATGAGAGATAGGTCGAAAGGATCCCGTTGTGAAGCGCCCTCAATACATTGATACAACCCATACAGATGCGTCCGAAGATGTTGTACGGATCCACGGCGCCCCGTTCTCCGTCTCTGAACGCACCCCTCACGACCGGTCCGAGGTCGTCTGTTATCGTTTTGTAGAAGCCCGTACCGGGCAGTCGGATCTCCTCGTTATCCATGATATTGCCGCCGATCCAGACATTCTCATCCACACGCACGTTGCCAACCCTGCCGAAGGCGTATATGATCAGACCAATGATAATGCCAACGATAATAAGAATCGTGGCAAGCGTCGGACTCCAGAAACCGGCAGTGGAAATAGTGGTGATCGCTCCGTTGGCCGTCTCAACGCCCGAGAGACCAAGAGCCGGAATTATGAACCTCTGCAACGGATAACTTGCAAAGACACCAAAGAGAACGCAGAGAATCGCAATAAACACCATTGGAAGCTGCATCGTGAAGTCGACCTCCTTGACGCCTTCGAGTCTCTCCGGCCTCCTCCCGAGAAACAGCGAATGAAGGACCTTGATGAATGAAGCCAGAGTCAAGGCGCTTCCGAAGATCGCAGCGACGAGAAATATGACATTGCCGCCCTTTGCGAGCATTCCCTGATATATGAACCACTTCGAGACAAATCCGTTGAACGGGGGGATCCCAGAAATCGAAAGAGCCGTTACTACAGTCGTAACGAATGTCACGGGCATCAATCCGGCGAGACCGCCGAGCTTTTCGAGATCGGTGGTGCCCGTTCTCTTCTCGACAGCTCCAGCAGCGAGGAAGAGCCCGCTCTTGTACAGGGCATTGTTCAGCATGTGGAAGAGCCCTCCGACGATGGCGATCGGTATACCGCTACCCACGCCGAGTACCATGTAACCCACCTGGCTTATCGCATGAAAAGAGAGGAGCTTCTTCAGATCGTGCTGCACCAGTGCCATGAATACTGCTACGATGATCGTTACGGCACCGAGGATCATCATTACGAGCGATATCCAAGAGCCGCTTTCTATTATGAATATGTTCAATGTAAGGCGCGTGAGAAGATATATCCCAAGAAGTTTGTCCAATGCAGCAGGTATAAGAGCCATTACCGACGAATAGGTGGGCCTGGCTATCTCGGGGACCCACGACTGCAGCGGGATCGAGCCTGCTTTTGCAATCGCTCCTGTAAAGAGGAGGAAGAACGCCACAGCGCCGAATGCGTCGTTCGTCGGAATATGAAGCGCGGACATGCTCAGCGTGCCGTAGTGCATCCAGATGATCAGGATCCCGAACAGCATCGCAGCGTCGCTGAAGCCGAGAATATTGAAACACTTCGCCGCAGCCTCGGCGTGCCCCTCACCGCCCATGTTGACGAGGAAGTAGAGGAGGAAGGTCAGGATCTCCCAGAATATGAGGAGCAAAAAGAGGTTGTCCGACAGTGCCGCCCCTGCTGCAGCTGCCAGTGTCCAGAGAATGAACGAGTAATACACACTCGAGGTTTTCTTTCCGTGCAGATACCCGAGAGAGTACAGGAGAACCAGAGCCCCGAAAACAGCTATAAAGAGAAGGATAAATCCGCTGAAGTGGCTGAGCCTCAATGCAAATACGAACGGGAACTCTCCATCGAAGGAGAAAAGCGTCTTGCTCCATGCAAGCTGCCCTATACCGAAGAGCGCGATCACTTTGATCAGAACCCAGGTGTATGCGGCGAGGCTGATGATACCAGCAACGAGCTTCCCCTTTCTCGGAATGAAGAGGGGAATTATCCCGGCAATCGCTGGTAAAACAATCGGATAGAGTAGCTCGTGCATATCGTTCAACTCCAGGCTGGTTTAAGACTTACGCAACCTTTTACCTTGACTTATCTCTTTTCTTATCCTCTCCGTCTTCTCGACGGACAGCTTTATCAGTTCCTCTTCTGTGAGAACCTTTCTTTCTCCGGTCCTCGTATCCACGAAGCCCATTCGTTCCGTGCATGAGTAGCAAGGGTCAACCGCCGCAGTTATGAGTCCCGCGTCGGCGACTGTGCTTCCCAGCACGCTGTACTCGTTCGTCAGGATGTTGTTGAAGCTCGGCGCTCTGACCTTGTGCCTGATCGGCATGTTGCCTCCGTCCGAGCGGACGTAGTGCAGCACCTCGCCTCTTGGGGCTTCGTATATGCCTATCCCCTCACCGGCCGGTACCTCCTTGACCTCAACGCCTATGTCACCGGTCTCGGTATCCTCGATTGCCTTCAAGGCCTGGCGGATGATCTTGATCGATTCGAAGTTCTCGAGCTGCCTTACCACCACCTTGTCGAAGACGTCGCCGTTCTCACAGAGGATCACATTGAAATCGAGCTTGTCATATGCATCGATCGGATGGTCTCTGCGCGCATCTATGTCGTAGCCGCCCGCTCTCGCAGTAGGGCCCAGCGCTCCGTACTCACGGCACTTGTCCCAGGGGAGCACACCGACACCCTTGGTTCTCGCATGGATCACCGGGTCGTCGAGAATCGCATTGGTGAGCATTGCATTGTTCTTCTCAAGCTCGTCCAGCATCTTTATCACATTGGGAATCTCTTCCTGCGGAATGTCCCTGCGGACACCCCCCACCTTGAGCATCGCGTAATGGTTTCGATTGCCAGTTACCGCTTCGAGCACATCGAGCACCGGTTCGCGGAACTTCCACGTCCACATGAACACCGTGTTGTATCCCATGAAGTGCCCTGCAAGGCCCGTCCAGAGGAGATGACTGTGAAGGCGTTCGAGCTCCGCAGTTATCGCTCTGAGGTACTGCGCCCGGAGAGGCACCTCTATGCCGAGAAGGTCTTCGACGGCCTTGACATAAGCGTACGGGTGCGAGCAAGAACAGATTCCGCAGATCCTCTCTACGAGGAACGGCACCTGATCCCATGTCTTGTGCTCGGAGAGGAGCTCGATCCCTCTGTGGCTCCAACCGATCGTTATATCTATCCCCACTACGCGCTCCCCTTCGACGTGGAGCTCGAAAAATTCAGGCTCCTCCAAGATCGGATGGTATGGACCTATCGGAACCTTCTTCACCATCTCTTATCCGTCCCTTCTACCAAGATGCATCGAATCCTTCCTTCTCATTCAAGGGTTCTTTCCCTTCGGCGGTTTTCCGAACACCTCGTCCGCCCTCTCCTCACCATCGTCTCTACGTCTCGGCGGCTCGTGATCGTCCTTGACCTCGCGCTTGGCCGGATAGAAATCCTTCGGCCTCGTGTCGGCGCGAAGTACCGGCCGCAGATCCGGGTGATTGCGGAAATTCACCTCGTACATTTCGAATATCTCACGCTCTATCCACTTCGCCCCGATAATGACGTTGGAGATCGAATCGAGCTCGGGGTTCGGCTTGCGTGCAAATGTTTTTATCGTCAGGTAGTAATGCTCCTTGTCGAACGGAAAGAAGAACATTACCTCCACGCCGTCCCTGTCATCGACGCATGCGCCTGTATCGAATCGGGCATCGAGCTCGTTGAAGATGAAGTCGGCGAGGTCAACCCAGATCTCGTTCTCCGCATAGACGTACACCCTTTCCGGAGACCTCTCACCGATCCTTACCTTCTCTCCGAACCTCTCTGCTATCCTCTTCTTTACCTCTTCTTTGTCCATCTCGCTCTCTTTCCAAATGCCCCATGCGTCTCTTCGGTCAATCTTTGAATTCTTTCGTATCCTCCTGCTCTATCGAACGTGCCACTGATGATTCGTAGCTCTAACTATCTGTCATGCTCATAAAAACGTTAACCAAGCGTATTTAAAACCTTCACCACACCGGCTATGATCGCCTCCGGCTTTGGCGGACAACCCGGTACGTACGCATCGACGGGTAGATACTTGTCAACTGGACCAACGATATTGTATCCGTCCCTGAATATCCCGCAACTGCACCCGCATGCTCCGACGACGATCACCTTGATAGGTTTCGGCGCCTGCTCGTACAACCTGATAAGCCTCGGCAGTGTATTCTTCGTCACCGGCCCGCTGATCAAAAGCACGTCAGCATGCCTAATGCTGCCGACGAGAACGATGCCGAACCGCTCTATATCGAACCTCGGCGTGAGGCAGTCGAGTATTTCTATGTCACAGTTGTTGCAAGCCCCTGTGTTCACATGAAACACCCACGGTGATTTTTTCAATGCCTTGAGCGTAATCGACATTCCTTAAAGCCTCCACCTACAATCCCAGCTTGGCGAGAATGATCGCCGCAAGTGCCAGTATGAACATTGGGCCCCAGAAGAACCTCACAGCCTGATCGATCCTCACCCTTGGATTCGTATTCTTTATCAAAACCATGATGACTACGATCACCACATATTTGACGATCGAGGTCAATATCCGCCACCCGTCGAACGATATTCCTCCCCAAAATATCGTTATGAGAAATATCGGAAGAACGAAGAACATGATCGCCATGTTGAGCCGCACTACGGCTAGGGCGACGCCTGAATACTCTATGTGTGAGCCGCCGGCAAGCTCTGTTTCCGCCTCGGGTATATCGAACGGAACAAAGGTGAGCTTAGCCTGAGCGCAGAGTATCGCCACGATGAAAGCTATGATACCCGATATGCTCCATATTATAACTCCATGCTCCGATTGATATGCAAGAATATTCTTGAACGAGAAGCTCCCTACCTTGACTATCGCAGTGAGCACCGAGATGATCAGAGGAAGTTCGTATGAGAATAGGAGCTTCATCTCGCGGCTCGCTCCGAGTATTCCGAGAGGGTTACCCGATGCGCTCGCGCCTATGATCATCGAGACGGCAGGTATAGTCATTATATAGATGACTACGAGCGAATCGCCGACGAAAGACTTCGATGGATCGAGATTGACGATCCAGAGGATCGTAGATGCGAGTGTCGCTGCAGCCAATCCGATCACGGGCATCATCAGGAAGCCTGTGCGCCTCGCATTCGCCGGTATCACGACCTCCTTGCCGATGAGCTTCACAGTGTCGGCGAACGGTTGATACCACGGAGGCCCCACCCGCCACTGAACACGTGCCGTCACCTTGCGATCGACCCACGTCGTCAGAAGTCCCACAACAGCGGAAAAGATGAAGCCGGGGAATATCGCGTAGTAAAGTATGGGTCTCAGTATATCCATATTCTTCTCCAACTACCTCGTCGGCATGAACCGCGCGAAGTACCGACCGCCCTCTGCGGTTCTCGGATACTTCTTCTCAATCTCACTCAACTCTTCGAAAACGAGTGCGCCGGATGTGCACGTCGTAACGCATCTCGGGTCTTTTCCCTCTTCGAGCCGGTCGTGGCAAAGATCGCACTTGGGTGAGATGTGCCAGGTAGAATAGGGGAACATCACACCGAACGGACAAGACATGATGCACGATTTGCACCCTATACAGAGGTTGTTCATCCTGATGATCGTGCCGTTCTCGTCACGTTTTATCGCCTCCTGAGGGCAAACCTCGAGGCACAGAGGCGTGTCGCAGTGTCTGCAGTGGAACGGCATTACTGCCTGTTCCTGCACGAATCCGTGACGGAAAATGAATCGTCGCAGCGACGACACCGCCTTCGAGCTTGCCCGAGGTCTGCGCCCTGAGCGTCACCTCTCCGGCTGCGCTCGATACGGTCACCATGGCTCCGTCTGTTATATTGAGCCCCTTGGCAATTTCTCTTGAAACCATGAGCTCCGGCTCGGGACACGTTATATCGGACCAGTGCAGGTGCCTGCTTATCGCACCATCGGCTACATGAACCGCTTCACTCCAGGGAATGAGAATCGTCTTTGCAGAGGCGAGTGCGCTCATTCCTGAGCAGTAATCCTTCCACTCTTCCGCGATTCCCCTGCACGTTCCGCTTCTTTTTGCCTCGCCTCGAGACACCTCCGTTTGAGTCAGCTCGTGACCCATCTCACTTGCGACGAGGGTGAGAAATTCGCCTTCTGATATCGCCCCACCAGGAGGCGCAACGGTATCTTTGCGTACCAGATCCTCATCGACCGCTATCGATACCGTGCCGCTCTTCTCTATGAGATTGGCAGCAGGTATCACAACATTTGCCCTCTCCGCCGTCTGATTCCAAAACTGCTGTGTCGTCGCGAGGAACTTCTTCGACCGCAGAGCATTTTCGACGATCTGTGCCGGGTATGACGAGAAAAGATCGACGCCGAGAACGATGAGCCCCTTCACATCATCCGTCAGTATATTTTCTATCGATGCTCCGCTGCTCGTGCCGGCCAGTTCCTTGTATATGCCGAATGTGTTCTGTTGAACGAACTGCGGATTGAACTCCCATTCGCCGGCGCAGCTCCTCGTGGCGAGCTCTGCGAAGGCCGTCGTCAGCGCCGGTGCGCCGATTCTTGCAAATATATTGGATATGTACGTCCGACACGATCCCCTTGGCTATCCCGGCCGCCACCGCGGCCTCACCGCCTGGGCGGCATCGGAGGTGCATCGTGGCAAACCATGCGGTATGATTAACCTCCGGGCTTACGACGATGAACTCGTTACCACGAGCCGCATTCCTTCTCTTTATCAAATCCTTGGCGACACATGGGTGCTCGGTGAACGGATCGCCGACGACGAAGATTACTTCGTTTTTGCCCTTCGGGCCGCCGGAAGGCACCTTCACACCGGACATGTCGTACTCAAGATATCCCCTTGCGAGCTGCGCATCGTCTGGAGCAAAGAGAGCTACGTTGGAAGTCCCGATGACCCGCTCGGCAAATTCGACTGCTGTAGCAGCCTCTTCATTGGTGAGGTTTTCTCCCAGAATTATTCCTATGCTCTTTGCCCCGAACTCTTTCTTCACCTGCTCGAGATTCTTCGCCACCTCTTTCACCGCCGCTTCGATGCGTGTCCTCTCGCCCATAACAAAGGGGTAGTTGAGACGCTTCGGGTGAGAAACGAGCCCGGCGATGCCGTTCCCCCTTGCGCACAGACTCCCACCGAACTTCGAGTCGGGCCTCGTGTCCCATTCGACCGTTAGCAAAGCCTCCCCCGTGAATATAGGCTGCCTCTCGCCTCCCTTGAGGATCAGGGGGCATGCCAGAGAGCAGAGTGAGCAGTTTGTATAAATCTCCTTCATCGTCAACCTGTTCTACACAGCCTTTCTACCCGAAAACGTTCGGAATATCCTTTATCTTGTCGTAGCACATGTCAGGGCCGTCCACGCAAAGGTAGTATGGACCCACGTTACATCTGCCGCACTTACCCATCCCGCATGACATCTTTCGGTTCATCGAAAGATATATCTGCGGTGGTTCATAACCGCAATCGAGCAGCTTGAGAGTTACGAACTTGAGCATGATCTGGGGTCCGCAAGATACGGCTATACTGTCTGAGATGTCGATGTCGAGATCGTCGAGGAGGGTTGTCACGAGCCCCACGCGCCCATTCCATCCCGGGGCCGGCACATCGATCGTGTTTGTGAAATCGACATTGCCAGCCGCCCTCGTCCACTCGTCGTATTGGCGCTTGAAGCAGAGTTCTTCTGGATTTTTGGCACCGTACTTGATAGATATCCTCTTGTACTTCGATGCATCCTCGATAAGACAGTAAATGAGGGACCTCAGAGGAGCAAGACCCACTCCGCCTCCCACGATGAGCACTTCCTTTCCCTTCATCTTGTCGACAGGATAACCCTTGCCATAGGGCCCCCTCAATCCCACCTTCGCTCCCGGCTCGAGCTCGTGGAGAGCCTCCGTGACCTTGCCCGTACGGAGAATCGTGATCTCCATCTTGTCCTCAACGTTCGGAGAGGAACTCGGTGTGAAAGGAGCCTCGCCGACGCCGGGTACTGTGAGCTGCATGAATTGCCCCGCCTTGAACTTGATCGGCCTGGATGGTTTGAGCACAAACGTCTTAATCGTCGGGGTCTCGGTGATGATGTCCTCAACGACTGAATCGATGGGGTAGTAAGGGTTTTCTATCATGCTATCTCTTTCCTGCCTTAACTCTGTCAGAGACCTTCTTGAACGACTCCCTCATATCTATCGTAGCCGAGCACGAATCGATGCAGCGGCCGCAGCCAGTGCAGAATATCGCTCCGTGACTCTTTACGAGATAATCGTACTTATGGTAGTAGCGATGCTTCACCCTGTCGGTGAGACGCGCCCTCGGATTCAGCATACCCGCCATCCTTGCATAGCCCGTCACCTGGCACGAGTCCCATGTGGAAATCCTCTGGAAGTATTCGCCGTCAGCCTTCATGTCGTAGAGAAGAAAACAGTAACAGGTGGGGCAGATGTTCGTGCAGGCTCCGCATTCCACACACTTGGCAGCGATTTCATCCCAGACGTCGTCCGTCAATGCCGCTCTCAGCACGTCCGGCATCTCTTCGGCACGGGGAAACGCCCTGTTCTGCTTCTCGAGCTTATCGAGAACGGCGCTTCTCACCTCGTCTCGGTGTTTCGTCTGCTCGTCCCTCGCCTCGCTGAAGAGATCCTTGTTTGCTTCGATCGCAGCCTTCCCCTTGTCCGAGCCCGCCTCGACGATGTACCCGCCGCTCACACTCGAAACGTTGAGGTCATACCCCTTCTCCGGCCACGGCTTGTTGCCGAGGAGATTGCAGAAGCAGCTTTCGCCGCACTCTGTGCAGTCGGCACCGATGATGAACATCTTGTCTCGCCGCACCTTGTAGAATGGGTCGGTGAATTCGCCCTCGATCTCCACCCGATCGACGAGCTCGAACGCATATATGTCACAGGCCCTTGCGCCTACGATTACAACATTTCTGAACTTTTCTTCCGAAATCTCCCTACTTTTGTCATCCGGATAGTTTGCAACGGGACACCTGAGCATCTGAGCGGCTCCCTTCCAGGGATCCACCGTCCTGAAGCCGTCGAGTCTCATCAGCACAGGCACGTAAAGCTCTCCATCTGCGGAGAGTTTTTTCAGAAGCCTCTCGAAGTTTGTTGAATCAATAAACAACATCGGGCTTTCTTGTTAAAGGTTTACTTCTAATCTATACCTTGAAACACCCTTTCCTTACACCATCCGCTGCCCTTCCTGGACAATTCATCGTGTAATTTTTCATATATTGTAGAACAAGTCAAGATAAATTTTAAGAGAAATCTCAAAAAATAAGAACTTGCTTCCGTCGGCAGCGCTTGCGCAGCCACCCATCCGAAACAAGCTAAAGCCCGTCCTTACAGGCCATATGAAGATTCATGAGTGGCCAAAAACACCCCAAAATAGCATCGAAAAAAATCAAAAATTTTTTACAGAAAAAATTTCTCAAACATCAACTACTTAACAATCATAAAGCATATAAATAATGCAACTTCTTAAAAAACACAAGGTTGCACCTTCGTTAACTCGTTATCAAATTAGTTCTTTACGACATCATATTAATGTTTTATAATATGAAAATTATCGAATTAATGGACTGATTGGAATCTTATGGAGGTCGGAGATGCCTGCTCTTAAAGGCGCTAAGAAGAGCGTTATTCATTACAGATCCACAGAATCAGAAATCGGCAATATATTCATTGCTTCTACTTACCGAGGCATCGCGAGAATTGCTCTGGACTGCAAGAGCAAGGAGGATTTCTTGAAATCAGTCAGGATGGATTTCTGCGGATTCGAGTACGAAGAAGGAGGCCGAATCACTCTCGATGCGGCAAGACAGATAAAAGAATACTTCAAAGGCAGAAGAAAGAAGTTCGATCTTCCTCTCGATATCATCGCCACCCCGTTCGCTAAGAAGGTCTATAGAGCGACAGGCCGGATCGCCTACGGAAAGACGAAGAGCTACGGGGAGATAGCAAAAGAGGTAGGATCGCCCGGTGGCGCAAGGGCCGTCGGATCAGCTCTGAAGAGGAATCCAGTCCCACTCATCGTTCCATGTCACAGGGTGATAGGAGCAAAAGGGGACCTCGTCGGTTTCGCGGGAGGGCTGAAGCTGAAAAGAAGGCTCCTTCAACTCGAAGCGGATAACTCATGAAACATTGACACTGGGTGCGGAGTCTTTCGCCTGCAGTTTCGGCCGAGATTAGGCGTCGGCATTCAGCCGGACGAATCGACTGACGCAGCACTCGCTCCTTCCACCTTACGAAATTTCGAATACGCACTACCTCTAAGCAGCCTCGGGCTCGATCTTTTTTTCTCCGGGATATTCGAGCACTCCGCCTTCCTTCCTGTCCGCAATCTTGAGCAGGATGGCAAATACGAGGCCTACGATCCCAAGAGAAGCGAACATTACCATGCTTGCACCGTATCCGTGAGTCACGTCACGGAGCTTCCCGTTCATGTAAGGGAAGAGGGCGAGCCCGATGTTCTGTATCATAGTCATCAGACCGAACGCCGTACCAACCCGTTTCGGATCGACGATTAGCGGCACCGAAGGCCACATCGCAGCCGGCACGAGGACGAAGGCGGCACCGAGGATGATCATGGGGAACGCCGGTTGAATATGAGTGAACCCCATCAAAAGATAGCTCGGGATCATAACGAGCGAGCCGATTATCATCAAAGTTGCCCTTCGCCCCACCCTGTCAACGAGATTCCCTGCGAACGGAGCGAATACCATCGAGGCGAAGATTATGATGCTCGTCGTACCGCCAGCCGTACTGAACATGTGTGCGAAGTTAGAGAAGACCTGCCCGAAGAATCCCGAAGAAGAGGCCACTGGAAGAAATCGGTCGATAGCGCCGTGAATGGGAATATTGCAGAATAGAACGTAACGCATAGAAATGTCACGTACCAGAAGGATGGCTTGAATCTCTTGATGTCGGACAAAACGATCTTGTCTTCCGCCTCCGCTTTGGGCAGGTTCAAAATACGCTCTCCCCTCCTGTCCATCATGTTGTATATAAGGTTGCTTATGAGTGACACGATACAGAATAGCACGGCGGCCCACAGTGCAAACTTGTAGTTGCCGAAGTACTTGGCTATTAACGCCTCCGTGTTGAAGCTGAACAGCGTACCGAGGCGGCTGATCGTGAGAGCGATCCCAAATGCAAGTGCCAGCTCTTTCCCCTTGAACCACCTGGCAAGAATAGCACTCTGGGCCACAACCAGCGACTCGGAGCCCGCTCCAAAGATGAACCTCCCCGCGAACATAAACCAGAGGTTCGTCGAAAGAGCGACGATGACGGCTCCCAAGACTACGAGCGATGAGAAGATAAGGCTGGCCTTTCTTGTGCCGAGGCGGTCGATCAATATGCCGCCTATGAGCACCGAAACGATCGCTGCTATCGAGTAGGCGGTGTAGAGGTTGCCTATCGACGCCCTGTGTATCCCCATCACCTTGAGGAGAATAGGAGCGATGGCGCCTATACTGTCATAGGCAAAATAGCTGCCGAAGGTGAGGAGCGATACAAACAACAGGATCAGAAAACGATAAGAACGAGAGGCAGGGTGAAGGAAGGACTCCTCTGCTGTCAATGTTGCGTCCATGATCTCATCCCTTTGATTAAGTTACAGAAACCATAACCACAATAAATTTTTTTGTTTCCATTCGGAAAAATCCTACCAAGTCGGCATCATCCTTATCGATTCTCCGCCGGCAAGAAATCTCACTCGACCCTCATCGCTTATCCGCACTCTCAGCAAGAATCCAAACAGATTCATTCTCCGATGAGCTGCCGAACGGCCTTTCTGAGATCCGGCCCTCTAACATTCTTGTATCTTATGACGCCCTTTCGATCGAGCAGGAATGTCGCCGGAATCGATGTCACTGCGTATAGCGATCCGATATCACTCTTCCATCCCTTGCCGTCGAATATCTGAGGCCAACTTATATTGTTGCTCTCCATATAACTGTCGAACTGGACCTTCTTCTGATCGAGTGATATGCCTATTATCTCGAACCCCTTTTTGTGGAACTCCTCGAACACCTTCTTGACGTTCGGTATCTCCTGCCTGCACGGGGCACACCATGTCGCCCAGAAATCGAGGAGCACAACCTTGCCTCTGAAATCGGAGAGCTTGATCTTTTTGCCGTCGGCTGTCGTTGCGCTGAAATCGATGGCCGGCTGTCCGAGCCTCAATTTTTTCAATGT
>NATK01000098.1 GCA_002085285.1 Candidatus Latescibacteria bacterium 4484_7 | reverse complement strand
TCCGCTGCCATGCCCGTAGAGGTAAGGACGATCGAAAGGCGAGACATGAAAGATTATCTCCTTGCCAGCACGACGCTCGAGGCATTGAGGGAAGTCGAGGTTTACGCTAAGACGAGTGGAGTCGCCACTTCCATTCTGGTCGAGGAAGGAGACAGAGTACATAAAGGCGATACGCTTCTCATAATAGATGACAGAGAGGCGAGGCTGAATCTGAGGAAGGCCGAGATAGCATATCGTGAGGCAAAGAACGCTCTGGACAGAAGCAAGCAGATGAAGGCGAGAAATCTCGTCAGCGAGGAGGAGTTCGAGACGGTTCAGCTCGCCTGCGAAAGGGCCAAGACCGAACTCGACGAGGCGAAGCTCGCCTATCAATACACGAGGGTTACTGCGCCGATCGACGGCTACATCGTCGATCGATTAGTAGAGCTCGGTACAATGGTCACGCAGGGGAAGAGTCTGTTCAGGATGGCGCAGTTCAACCCGTTGAGGGCGAGGATACACATACCCGAAAAGGATCTGAAAAAGGTCAGGATCGGGCAGAAGGTCTTGCTCCATGCAGAGTCCGAACCGAGCAGGGAATTCGAGGGCCGGGTGGAGCTGATAAGTCCCGCAGTCGATCCAGCGAGCGGAACGTTCAAGGTCACTGTCAGGGTCGATTCCTCGCGTGGATTGCTGAGGCCGGGGATGTTTGTATCCTGCAAGATCGTAGTCGATAGACACGAGGGAGCGCTGGCCGTACCCAAAGAGGCGATCCTATACGAGGGAGACAGGCGTTACATATACACTGTAAGAGATGACACAGCCGAGAGGAAGGACGTCGATGTGGGATTCACCGATGATGAGTACGTCGAGGTGGCTGGAGACGTTTCCCCGGGCGATTTCGTAGTGGTGGCCGGCCAGAACAACCTCGCGTCGGGGATGAAGGTCGATATCGTAAGGTTGGACGGAAAGGATGCAAAGGCCGATGAAAAGCCCCGAGCGGGCAATGAAAAGAATTCGGATAGTGCCAGACCCCACATTGATAAAACACCCAGGGAAGGTAAAAACCCCCACATGAAGCAAAGAGTGAATCCGCGTGAACACAATTGATACGGAGCAATCCTGAAAACGGAGTGATTGATGCGCATAGTTAGGTTTTCTATTTCCCGACCTGTGACGGTGGGGATGTTTACAATCGCTCTCGTTCTTTTTGGGGTTATATCGTTCAAGCATCTCGCCATCGATCTGCTTCCAGATATTTCCTATCCGACACTGACCATTAGAACCGAATATCCAGGCAATGCGCCAGCAGAGGTCGAGAACCTAATCACGAAGCCGGTCGAGGAGGCGGTGGGAATCGTAAGCAACGTCGTTCAGGTCAGCTCGGTTTCAAAAGCAGGAGTGAGCGAGGTAACGGTGGAGTTCGACTGGGGCACCGATATGGATTTCGCCATACTCAATGTCAGGGAAAAGCTCGATCTCGTAAGGCTTCCAGACGACGCCGAAAAGCCGGTGATCCTTCGTTTCGACCCGAGCCAGGACCCAATAGTGAGGTATGTGCTCTACGGTGACATAGGGCTCAAGGACCTGCGCGTCCTATCGGACGAGTTTGTGAAACGCGAGCTGGAGTCCGTTGACGGTGTGGCCGCCGTCAAGACCAATGGGGGGCTCGAGGAAGAGATACACATTGACATAGACGAAGGCAAGCTCGCCGAGATGGGGCTCTCGCTCAACGGAATAGTATCGAGACTCGCCGCAGAGAACATCAATCTCGCCGGTGGAACGTTGAGGGAGCAGGATGCCGAATATCTCGTGAGGACATTGAACGAGTTCAAGGGTGTCGATGACATCAGGAACGTCGTTGTCGGTGTCAATGGCGGTGTGCCGATCTACTTGAAGGATGTCGCCGATGTGACCGATTCCAACAAGGAGAGGGACATAATAATAAGGGTGAACGGCGTCGAGGGCGTCGAGGTTGCCTGTTATAAGGAGGCCGACCGAAACACCGTCGCAGTGTCCAAGAGCCTGAACGACAGGGTTCTCACATTGAAGAAAGAACTCCCTGCCGGGGTCAGGATAGAGAAGGTGTACGACCAGGCGGAGTTTATCTCGAAATCGATGGACGAGGTGTTGAAGTCAGCTATATACGGCGGCATCCTCGCGATAATTGTCCTCTATCTCTTCTTGCAGCATGCGGGGAGCACGGTAATCATATCGCTCGCCATACCGATATCGATCGTGACGACATTTTTCCTCATGTACGTTTCCGGAGTAACTCTCAATATAATGTCACTCGGCGGTCTCGCACTCGGAGTGGGCCTTCTCGTCGACAACTCGATAGTCGTCCTCGAGAGTATCAACCGATACCGAAAAAGTGGTCTTGGCCGTGCTGCGGCCGCACTCGAAGGGACGAGCGAAGTGGGTATGGCCGTCACTGCCGCAACGCTCACGACCGTTGCCGTGTTTTTGCCGATCGTCTTTGTAAAGGGGGTGGCCGGGCAGCTCTTCAGGGATCAGGCTCTCACCGTAACGTACAGTCTCTTGACGTCGCTCATTGTTTCGCTCACGGTGATCCCTATGTTCTTCTCGAGGGGAAGCAGGCTCGATATTCCTGATCAGGTCGTCGATGAAAACGACGGCACAGGGCCGGGCGATCGAGCTGCGGCTACAGGTCGGGCAGACCTTTCTACCAGAGCGGCGGGAGGTGTCGTCCGCATCTTCGTCGTTTTCTCTTTACTTCTCGCAAGGCTTTTCAGATGGCTCGTCTCTCCTCTCCTCGGACTCTTTTCCGCCATCTATGGAAAAACAGAGAGGTTTTATGCGAAGGTGCTCGATGGAGCTTTGAGGCATAGGGCATTAACTATCTTCGTGGCAATTCTTTCTGTAATATTGGCATACTTCCTGTATACGAGGCTCGGTAAGGAGCTCATCCCCGAGATGGTGCAGGGTCAGTTCAATATCGAGGTCAAGCTGCCGTCAGGGACGCCCCTTGCGAAGACCTCTAAAGTCATGGAGAGAATGGAGCGGGAGGTCCTCGCCGTAAAGGGCGTCGGGAGGGTTCTGACCACTGTGGGCTCCAATCCGACGATGGGGCAGACTCTCGAAGAGAAGGATGAGAGCAGGGGGCAGATCAACGTTCATCTCAACTCTGGCTCGAACCCGCAGCGCGAGGAGGCTATCAAAGACGAGCTGAGGGCGAAATTCGCACTTATACCTGACCTCGAATACAAATTCTCCCGGCCGAGCTATTTTTCATTCAAAACGCCGATCGAGGTGATGCTCCGAGGAGATGACCTTGAGAGGCTCAGGGAGATATCGGGAGAGGCGAAGATGCTCATTGCTCAGGTGCCCGGTGTCACCGATGTACGTTCTCTAATAGAAGAGGGTACACCGGAAATACAGATAAGATTCGATAGGGAGAAGCTTGCCGCATACGGCCTCAGCATAGGCGATATATCGAAACTGCTTAGAAGCAAGGTCTATGGTGAGGTGCCTACCGAACTTGTGAAAGGCGAACGGAAGATAGACATAAGGGTTCAGGTCAGGAAGGACAGGGTCAAGACCCTCGACGACCTGAAGCAATTGATAGTGAATCCGATAGGTTCCGTGCCCGTGCGACTCGGATCGATCGCCGATTTCACCGTCGTTTCGTCTCCTTCTCAGATCTATAGACAGGATCAGCGGAGGATCGCAAAGATTACGGCGAATCTCTCGGGCACCGATCTAAACACGGCGGTCAAGGGGATAGACGATATGCTGAGGCGCAAGCTGCCTCTCGACCCAGGATACACGTACGAGATAGGCGGACAGAACCGTGAGATGCTACTTTCGTTTTCTTCGATGCGCTTTGCGCTGATACTGGCGATCTTTCTCGTGTATCTTGTAATGGCATCGCAGTTTGAATCGTTTCTCCACCCGCTCGTCATTCTCATTACGATACCGCTCAGCCTGATCGGGGCGGTTCTTCTGCTTTGTATTACCCACAAGCCGGTAAACGTGCTCGTTTTCATAGGTGTAATCATGCTGGCGGGAATCGTCGTGAACAATGCAATTGTTCTGATCGATTACATCAATACGTTGAGACGGCGCGGTACGGGCAAGATGGATGCCATAAAGAAGGCGGCCTCGGTGAGGCTGCGTCCGATACTGATGACCACTTCGACGACGGTGCTTGGTCTCATTCCCATGGCGCTCGGGCTTGGTGAAGGAGGGGAGATCCGTGCACCGATGGCGATAACTGTGATAGGCGGATTGATCTTCTCCACACTTTTGACACTCGTCGTCATTCCGGTCGTTTATTCTATGGTTGAGAGGGCGAAAGATTGAGTATGAATCTTCCCGCTTTTTCACTTAAAAGGCCTGTTACGACGCTGATGATCATAGTGTCTCTCGTCGTTCTTGGGCTCGTTTCCCTGTCGCGTCTTTCACTCGACATGTTCCCGGATATTTCGTTTCCACATCTCTGGATAAGAATACCCTATCCTTCGTCTTCACCTGAAGAGGTCGAGCGCTTGATAACGATGCCCGTAGAAGAAGCGCTCGGTACGATCAACAATCTTAAAACGCTCCGTTCAACATCGTCATCGGACGGAGCCAACGTGAGCATCGAGTTCAAATGGAAGGCAAATATAGACGAGGCTATGCTCGAGATCAGGGAGGCTCTGGACAAGGTGAGGGGCGAGCTCCCCGATGGCGTGGAGAATATCTATGTGTACAGGTTTCAGTCGACTGATAGGCCGATCGTAAGGTGCAACGTTTCGATGGCTGCAGGCCGCGAGCAGCTCTACGACTTGGTGGACAAGGTGGTGAAACCTCGACTCGAGCGGATCAAAGGGGTGGCCAATGTTGAGTTGAGAGGCCTTGCAAGCAAGGAGATCCGGGTTGATCTGAACGACAACCTCGTGAAGGCATTTCGAGTAAATCCCTATTTGCTGGCTCGATCGCTCAGGACGGGCAACTTCGACCTCTCGGTGGGCAAGATATTCTTCGGGGGGAAGAGATTCACCGTCAGAACACTCGGGGAACTGAGTAACCACCTCGAGGTGATGCGTTTGCCGGTGAAGGGGCAGAATGTACGTGTTGGCGATTTTTCCAGCGTTACGTACGATTTTCCCGAAGAGAAGGATTTTCAGCACGTCGATAACGAGAGGGCAGTTTCGCTGAGGATCTTCAAGTCATCGAGGGCGAATATTATCGATGTCTCGAGACGTGTGAACGAAGTCTTTGACGAACTGCGAAACGACCCGAAGCTTAGTGGACTCAGGATACTGGTATACTACGATCAGTCACGTGAGATAGTAAACAGCCTCAGGAACCTCAGGCAGGCCGGTATCATCGGTGCTCTTCTAGCGATAGGCGTCATATTTTTCTTTCTTCGCAAGCTGAGGTCGACTCTTATAATAGCGATCTCTATACCGACCTCTGTAATCACCACGTTTCTGCTGATGTATTTTTTAGGCGTGTCGATGAATATCATTTCCATAACAGGGCTTGCTCTCGCCTCCGGGATGCTCGTCGACAATGCCGTGGTGGTTCTTGAGAGTATCTATTCGCAGAGGCAGAAGGGTATGAACTCGTACGAGGCGGCACTCAAGGGAAGCGAGAGGGTTTACGTCGCAATAACCGCGGCGACTCTAACGACGATCATCGTCTTCGTGCCTTTGATCTTTCTTTCCACGAGCAGGTTTGGTCTTTTCATGAAGGATTTCGGGTTGACTATTTCAACAGCTCTCGTTGCTTCTCTCTTCGTAGCTCTCACCTTGATTCCTCTGCTCTCGGAGCGGCTGTTCAGATCGCCGCCGAAGGAGAGGACAAGATTCGTCTTGTTCCTAGAACGCAACTACACGAGGGTGATCTCGTGGACGTTGAATCACAGAGCTGTTTCGGTCGCCATGACCGTTGTACTTCTCCTATTCAGCATCTATCTCGCGAAGGGGATAAAGAGGGAGTACTTCCCTCAGGTTCCAGACAGGACCGCGTACTACAGACTCGAGGTCCCCAACGGTTATCCTTTCGAAAAGCTCAAGTCATTGATAAATGACTATGAGAAAAGGCTCGTCGCAGAAAAGGATAGACTCGAGATAGACAATGTCTCGATATTTTCAAGCTTCAGCGCAAGGTGAAGGCGATGTTCCCGGTAACGCCGGGATTGAAGTTCGAGATGTCTCAGCGGCGCGGGCTTGACAGGATAAAGGACATCCTGGAGGGGATACCCGGGGTGGAAGACGTAGCAACAGATACGGAAGAGGGTGTGGAAGAGGCGAGGATAAAGGTTCAACGTGACCTTGCCTATCGCTACGGTCTCTCGCCCCTGGTCGTAGCTCGAACCGTCGCATCGGCATACAGCAGCAGGCCTGTTACGAGGATAGATGCGGAGGGCAAAGAGGTCGATGTGGTCGTTCAATACAGGGAAAGTGACAGGGCAGGTCTCGGGAGGCTCAACGACATGTACCTGCTCGGCTCGAAAGGCGAACCGATACCTCTCGGGGCTGTGGCGAAGGTGGAGATAACCAAGGGACCTTCGGCGATAACGAGAGAGAACAGGAGAAGGATCGTAAAGGTGACGGCCAATACGGACAGAAAAGGGATGGCAGTTATGGGGAAGATACTCGAGAAGCGGCTCTCAACACTCAAATTGCCCCAGGGATACAACTGGAGGCTTGGCGAGGAGTACCGTCTGTTTCGCGAGTCGGAGCAGCAATCCTGGTTTGCGATAGCCGTTGCGGTTCTTCTTATCTATATGTTGATGGCTTCGCTGTTTGAATCGCTTCTGCACCCGTTCACGATCATGTCCTCGATACCATTTGCCTTCATCGGAGTTGCCATTGTATTCAGGCTGACCAATACGACATTGAACAATATCTCCATGCTGGGGCTTATGATATTGAGCGGTATAGTGGTGAACAACGGCATTGTCCTTCTCCACCATGTTAACAATCTCCGTGCGGAGGGGCTGTCGAGGAGGGATGCCCTCATCACAGGAGGCAAAGACAGGCTGAGGCCGATTCTCATGGCAGCTCTGACCACTATCCTCGGTCTTGTGCCGATAGCATTCGGCCAGAGCGAGGGGAGGGGGGCGATATGGGCGCCGATGGGCAAAGCGGTCATAGGAGGTTTGACTGCGTCAACGTTCTTGACATTGGTCCTCATCCCGATGTTTTATTCTCTATTCGATGATGTTTCGAGGTGGCTCAAAGGTGTCTGGCGCTTTGCCGTAGGAGGTTGATCCATTGATCTCGATTTCGAGGAGCGGTGTATGGCCCGAGGGGGTTTTCGCAGGTGCCTCGAGCGGGGTGCTTCTTGCACTTTCATTCCCACCGTATCCTACGAGGTTTCTATTGCTCATTGCCCTCGTCCCCATCTTCTGGTACTACCTCCTGGTTTTTCCGAGAGTCTCAGCGATGAGTGCAGATATACCTGGCTATTCTTCCGGGCGGCTCTGGTTGAAAAGCGGTACGGCAGTAGGATTCTCTTTCGGCATAACATTCTTCCTCATGCTCCTATTCTGGATCGCAAATCTCATTCCCGCTTCGAGCGTTCATCATCCGTTCGTGCTCATCCCGGGGCTCGTGCTTCTCGTTGTTTACCTTTCCTGTTATCCGGTCATATTCACCGTTTCTCTGTCTTATCTGACCGGACGGTTCGGCTCGGTGGCTCTTGTCTTCTCGCCGGCTCTCTGGGCTCTTACCGAGCTGGCCCGGTCGAGGGGTGAGCTGGGGTTCTCCTGGGGTATCGTTTCGGCTTCTCTCGTGCCATACCCCGTCGCCATACAGGGACTTTCGATCTATGGTCCATTCGGGCTTTCAATGGTTTTCGTAACGGTGAACCTTCTCGTAGCT
>NATK01000097.1 GCA_002085285.1 Candidatus Latescibacteria bacterium 4484_7 | reverse complement strand
CTCGAAGACCTGCTGTGGCTTGGGCTGAAATGGGACGAAGGTCCCGATGTGGGCGGTGGCTACGGACCTTACCGTCAGTCTGAGAGGCTCGGTATATACAGGGAATACTCGGCAAGGCTCGTCGAAGAGGGGAAGGCCTATCCGTGCTTCTGCACGGAGGAGGAGCTCGCGCGGAAGAAGGAAGAGATGATCAGGAAGGGTAAACCGCCTCATTACGACGGAACGTGCCGTGATCTCACAGAACGGGAGAGGGCGGAGAGGCGAAGGGAGGGGCGCCCCGAGAGCATACGATTTCGTGTGGACGAGTGCGCTTCGAAGAGCCTCGACGATATCATAAGGGGCGAGGTCGTCTTCCCCGCAGGGATGGTGGGCGATTTCGTGATAATGCGTTCGAACGGCCACCCGACGTATAACTTCGCCGCGGCGGTGGATGACGCACTGATGGAAATAACCCATGTGATCAGGGGCGAAGAACATCTCTCCAACACGCTCAGGCAGATAATGATCTATGATGCACTCGGTCTGGAGATGCCCAGGTTTGCCCATATACCTCTCATACTGGCAAAGGACAGGTCGAAATTGAGCAAGAGGCATGGCGCCCCGAATATAAAGGACTTCCGCCTTCGCGGATACCCGCCCGAGGCGGTGGCGAACTATCTCGCATTCTTGGGCTGGTCGCCGAAGAGCGAAAAGGAGATCCTTTCGATTGGAGAGATGGTCGAGGAGTTTTCTCTCGATAGGGTATCGCAGAGTCCGAGCATATTCGACGAGACCAAGCTCAACTGGGTTTCGGCTCAGCATATAAAAAGGGGTGGGGTGGAGAGGTACTTCGAAGAGGCAAAACGTTTTTTCCCCGAAGAGATGAAAGAAGCATACAGCCATGAGGCTCTTATCAGGGTTTTCGAGGTCCTGAGCGAGAACCTCCACAGCCTTTCGAGGATTCCCGAGGAGGCAGCGCCTTTCATGCCCGGCGTGCCGAAGATAGAAGCAGACAAATTGCATTGGCTCGAGGGAAGAGAGGATCTGCTCCGCTCGTTCATCGATGAGTTCTCGCAGCTCGATCGGTTCAACAGGCAGAACCTCAAGGGCGCGCTGAAGAAGGTGAGCAAGGGTACGGGTGCAAAGGGCAAGGATCTGTATATGCCTCTCAGGGTGGCGGTGACGGGGAGCGAGCACGGCCCCGACATACTGAGCATCCTCGAGGTTAAGGGTAGGGAAAGGGTTGTTTCATTGCTCGAGAACGCCCTGAATCTCGTTGCTTGAAACTGTCCGAATGGAGGTCGTCGGCATTTGAAGATAGCAGTCTTATTAGGCGGAGATTCGGTCGAGAGAGACGTCTCGATAGCAAGCGGCAAGGGTATCATCGATGCCCTCATAAGAAGGGGGCACGAGGTGGCGCCCATAGACCCGGCGCTTCCTCTTGAAGGGCAGAGTGGCCTTGCTTTAGATACGCATATTAGCGATGAGCCCTCGAGCGTACCGGCTCCGCTTCCGGTCGAGAAGCGGTTCGAATGGGTGAGTTCCCCCGCCGTCGCCGGAGCGGACGTCGTTTTTATCGCGCTTCACGGAGGAGACGGCGAAAACGGTGTCGTTCAGGGGGTGCTCGAGATGGCAGGCATCCCCTATACGGGCACATCGGTTCTTGGAAGCGCGCTTGCGATGAACAAGGACAGAGCGAAGGCGCTCTTTAGAGAGGCCGGAGTGAATACGGCGAGGCATGTTCTTGTCGGGAAGTCGCTGCAGTCTGCCGGTTTTGGCACACAGGGCAAGGTTGAGAGGAATGGCAGTCTGTTCAATGTTGGGGGTATCGACGTCAATGCATCCGAGCTGCCCGACATGGTCGAAGAGAAAGTAGGTTTCCCCGTCGTAGTGAAGCCGAATTCACAGGGCTCGAGCGTTGGCTTTTCGTTCGTAAAGGAGAGGTCGGCGATTACCGATGCAATAGTAAAGGCGATGAGTTACGGAGGCGGGGTGATCGTCGAACGCTACATCCCCGGAAGGGAGATCACGGTCGCCGTCTTGAACGGCAAGCCTCTACCAATTGTAGAGATAGTCCCTGAGGGAGGCTTTTACGACTACAGGAGAAAGTACACCAAGGGAACGAGCAGGTACATCGTTCCGGCCGAGATCGAGGACACACTTGCTGGCAGGATACAGGCCGAAGGTGTCAGGGCGTACAATGCTCTCTCTTGCAGAGATTACGCGAGAGTGGACTTCAGACTATCCGAAGACGGCGAGTCCTTCTGTCTCGAAGTGAACACTCTGCCGGGCATGACGGAGCTCAGCCTCGTTCCAATGGCGGCAAGGGAGGCCGGCATGGAGTTTGACGATCTCGTTGAAACTGTCGCTAGAATGGCTTACTCGAGAAAAGAAAGAATGAAGCAAGGAGAATGAACATGGATAGAATCGAGGCCCTTTTCAAGGAATTCACCGAGGCGGCGGGAGTGTCTGGTTTCGAGGGGGAGATATTCGATCTTCTCGGCTCTCACCTCGCCGACATTGCGAAGATAGAGCGGGACAATCTCGGCTCGTTCATTGCGAAGCTCGAAAACAGCAAAGAAAACCCCAGAGTGATGCTCGCCGCGCACATGGACGAGATAGGTTTTATGGTTTCGTATTTTTCCGACAACTTCGTCAAGTTCAATACGATTGGTGGATGGTGGCCTGTGAGAATGATTGGGCTCCCGGTACTGATAAAGACATTGAAGGGGGATGTTCCCGGAGTCGTTGCCTCGAAGAGTCCGTTTCACATGGACGCCAAGGAGCGCGAGCAGGTTCCGAAGGTGAAAGACCTGTACATCGACGTAGGTTTGCCGAAGGGCAGGTCACCTTCTACGCTCGGCATTCAACCGGGTGATGCGATCGTTCCCGACATGCCGTTCAAGGCGCTCAAGCCGAAGGGCACATATATGGCGAAGGCGTGGGATGATCGTATCGGTTGCGTGATGCTTGTGGAGGTTTTGAGGAGGCTGAGCGGCGTCTCGCTCAAGAACGCCGTCTATGGCGTCGGGACGGTTCAGGAGGAAGTGGGAATCAGGGGCGCCACGACTAGCGGTCACAGCGTCAATCCTGACGTGAGCATCATACTCGAGGTGAACATCGCCCAGGATATTCCGTTCTCTCCGCAGGGAAGCCCGGAGGGACTCGGCTCAGGTGTTTCGATATACGTCTACGATGCGACCCTTATTCCCAATCACGCTTTGAAGGAGTTATTCGTATCGGTTGCGAAGCAGAAGAAGATACCGTATCATCTCAGTGCCGTGCCCTTCGGAGGCACGGACGGCGGGCGAGTCCATCTCAACGCGTCCGGTGTGCCTACTATAGTAATCGGCGTTCCGGTTCGTTATATTCACAGCGGAGCAGGGATCGTGCTGAAGAAAGACTTTGCCAGCTCAGTCGATCTTGTCTATGAGGTGGTAAGACGTCTCGATGAAAAGACGGTGATGCGCCTTTCAAAGTAGTAGAGGCCTTTTGTTTGAAATGCTCTTGAGGTGCAGAGATAAGATTCGTTCGATGTATGTTGAAAGAAGGCCGGTCGATATGGATTTTCGCAAGGTCTCGAAGTATCTTATGAATGCTTCGTTCGGATACTCTCTAGGGAAAGGAGAAACTGTACATGGTACTCAAGGTCTATGATACGTTGAGGGGCAAGAAGGAACCTTTCAAACCGGTGAATGACAATAAGGTGGGAATATACTTCTGCGGCATGACGGTACAGGACAAGCCTCACATAGGGCACATGCTTGCCTTCGTCGCTGGGGACATGATCAGAAGGTATCTGAAGTACAAAGGTTACGATGTGACCTATGTCCAGAATTTCACCGATGTCGACGACAAGATCATAGCCAGAGCGAACGAGGAGGGTATCGATTACAAGGAGGTGGCGGAGAGGAACATCGCAGAGTATTTCAAGTATGCGGAGAGGCTCAATATCACGAAGGCCGATTACCACCCCAGGGCGACGGAGCACATAGATGATATCATTGCGCTGATAAAGAGGCTCGAAGAGAAGGGGTATGCCTACGCAGTGGGCGGCGACGTGTATTTCAGGGTCCGCAAGTTCAAGGATTATGGAAAGCTCTCGAAGAGAGCCGTTGACGAGCTTAAGAGCGGCGCGAGGATCGAGGTGGGCGAACACAAGGAGGATCCGCTCGATTTCACCCTGTGGAAGGGTGCGAAGGAAGGCGAGCCCGCATGGGACAGTCCCTGGGGGAAAGGACGTCCCGGATGGCACATCGAATGCTCGGTGATGTCGATGAAGTATCTCGGCGAAACGATTGACATGCACGGAGGTGGCCAGGATCTCATATTCCCGCACCACGAGAACGAGATCGCGCAGAGTGAGGCTGCTACGGGGAAGCCGTTCGTGAATTACTGGTTGCACAACGGCCTCCTCAATCTTCAGGGAGAGAAGATGTCCAAATCGACCGGACACTTCTTTTCGATCGAAGAGATAAATCAGGAATTTTCGGGCGAAGTGATAAGATTCTACCTGATTTCGACGCATTTCAGGAGCAGGACCGAGTTCAGCCGGGAAAGACTCAAGGAAGCAGAGGCGGGCTTCGAGAGGATACGGAATCTGTGTCTCTTCATCGACGAAAAGCTCAGTGCCCTGGAGGGCGAAGGTGAGGAGTCAGAGGAATCGGCAAGGCTTGGAGCCTTGATCGAAGAGGTGAAGCAGAGCTTCATAGAGGCGATGGACGACGATTTCAACAGTGGCGAGGCGATAGGGCACATTTTCAGGCTCGTCAAGGAGGTAAACAAGATCAGGGCTGCTAACGAGCAGGCGCTTGCCAGGGACGGAAAGATCCTCGAGGAGTTAAGGGGCGCCTTCGAGCTCTTCGATTCGATCCTCGGTCTTTTCCATGACGGTCTGCCCAAGCACAAGGTCGAAGTGCCCGAGGAGGTTGCAGCGCTCGTTGCCGAGAGAGAAGAGGCACGCAAGGCGAAGGATTGGGCCAGGGCTGATGCATTGCGGGACAAGATCTCAGAGCTCGGGTTCATTGTCGAAGACAGAGCCGACGGCCCTGCATTGAAACCGAAGGAATAGTCAAATATGGCCTGGGTACTATTTCATATTCCTTCCCCAGTCAGTCGGTAGGAGTGCGAACCAGAGAAGTATCGGGAGGAAAAAGTTTATCGTCAGGTTCAAGAACTCGCTGCCTGCCCAGAGCGCTTCGCTCCCCCTGTAGTAGCTGAGGAAAACGAAGAAGACCGTGATGATGTTCGCCGCGGTCAATATGGCGAATCCTACGAGTCCCGCTATTATCCTCTTCGAAATGCTGACACCGAGCGTCGCAATAACGAGCGATATAAAGACGATCGGATTGAGTGAGATATCATCGGCTATATCCATCGCCTTTTCCATGATGACGTTATAATGAAAGATCTTGAGCAGCGGATCAGCCGACAGGGCTATAAACTCGGAGTATGAATTTTCGAACTTCAAAGCTAGAAGAGTCAGGACGAATGAGGCAACGAGGAAACGCAGGAAAAATATCAGGATCGTTTTCCCGAGGCTCCGGTTTCTACTATTGGCGGTCTTGTCGTTTCTGTCGACTTTAGACATGGCTCTCTCGGTTCTGCATTTCTCTCTTTGGACCTTTCACGATTTTCCCCATCCAGAAGATTACGAGCAGAAGCATGAATATCACGAAACCGACCTGCCAGAAATAGCTGTGAAAGAAATGAAAGAGTCTTTTGCTGTGAAACAGCACGATCGATATGAAAACCATCCTGAATAGATTTAGGATGTGAATAGACGGAATGCCGATCAGAAGCCCCATGAGTTTTTCTTTCACTCTTGCGGGATAGGCACCGATGATCGCGAAGTAGATGATCGTAGTGTAGAGTCCGGTGCATTCCGCTATGATGTACATCTTCTCTGCGCCATGTCCCGTGTGGAACATGAAAGTACTGGCCGAACGGGTGAAATTGTATCCGAACAGGCTCAGAAAAAAGGCGACTTCCCGGGAGACGACGTTCTGGAGATCGACTATAAACCCGGGAAATCGCCCAACAAGTAGATAGGAGAAAAGCCAGATGATGAAAAACACCGTTAGAAAGAGTGAGAACTGCTTTCTAAAGGATCCATCTTTTACAGATTTCTTTCTTTCACCTTCTGGCTTTTTTCCGTGGCCCAATGAGTCTACTTTCTAAAACACTACAAAGTCGGTTTTTAGGCTTCGGCTCTTGCGCGCTTCCTCATGAAGACGGCAGCGGCAAGTACCAACGCCAGAACCAGCACAGTGATCACAGGAGCCGTGAACAGAGGT
>NATK01000096.1 GCA_002085285.1 Candidatus Latescibacteria bacterium 4484_7 | reverse complement strand
CCGAGAATGAGGATTACGCCTTTAACGATGAACGGCTTCGGGATGAGCAAGGCGAAGGCGGCGAGCATCGCATAGGCCGCTAAGGAGAGAAGGATCCTTATCGTTACGATGTTGTTTACGTAGCGGGGGATGTCCTTGCCGCTTCTTGCGATCTCCCGGGTGCCGTAGGTGTCGAGTCCCTGGTTCAAGATGAGCTGAAAATAAACGACAGCCGCCTGGGCGAAGCCGAGAATTCCGAACCCCTCGGCATTCAATACTCTGGCGAGATATGCAGTCGAGGCGAAGGCGAGCAGCTTCGTTACGACGGTGGCTCCCGAGAGCGATAGAAAGTTCTTGAGCACGCGTCGGGCAATGCCGCTGCTGTCGTGCATTTCGGTTCGCCCGGCGAATCTTTCTTCTCCGGCCGGAGGGTTGGAACTTTCGTCTCCGACCGTAGTTACACCGCCCTCTTCGGCGGGCGCTTTGCTCCTTTTCTCCTCATCGATGAGTCTGGTGTTCGTAACCTTCCCCCTCCATTCGATTTATTTGATCGTTTGTGCTCTTCTTTCTTGTGAGGTGGCACCTCCAATTACTCTTCGTCAAATCGAACGTAAAAATGAATTGAATTTTTGAGCGGTTTGCGGAAGGGGAAGGCGCTCGTCGCGTGTAGCCGGTACATCTTGGGCGTGTTTGCCTGGTGGGGAGGCGCATTGGTGTTTAGAGGCGGCGGCGCCTATCGTACGCGCAAGCGCATGCGGTGAAAGCGGGTATGGAAAGAATCAGAATACCGCAGTCAAGGCTCGGGCTTCGATGATTGATGGAAAGAATCAGAATACCGCAGTCAAGGCTCGGGCTTCGATGATTGCGGGAGCTGGATGCCTAAACCGTTTCTCTCTGCCAATCGAGCGAGACGAGTTTTCTCGAGACCGAAAAGCCCCCGTGTAGGCTTGTGAGATAATGGCCTTCGAGGGTGAATGGGAATTCTATCAGCACGGCTTCGCCCGATGTCTCGAGGTGGATTGCCTCGACCAGTTTGCCTGCACGCTGAATCCTCTCCGGGAGCGTGGCGATGAAGATGAAATCGGTCAGATCCATGGCGACCGATTTTGTAAGGGCGCAGAGTATGGGGCTCATGGAGTCGTTCGAGTGGACGAGCCTGAACTCGGGCTGGTGCACGGTCATTAGCCTCCCGACCTTTATATATGCGTATGGATTGACCGACAGGAACGCGGGCACGAAGATATTGAGGCGTGTTGTGTCGGAAAATTTTTTCAAGAGAAAGTTTACCTCGCTCGTTTGGGGCAGATCCGATTCGGCTGCACTGTCGGCGAGAATCGTTGATGTACTGAACACCCTTTCTTCCCTTCTCCGGTAATCGAAGTTTATCGAGAAGAGGTCTTCTTTTTCATCTCTTTTAACATCGGCACTTCTTTTTATCAATTTTTCTGTGCTCTTGGCGATCTCATCCATTAGTCGTCGTATGCCTTCGACGAACGGACGGGTATCGACTGGAATGATCCAGAAGGGGATGTAGATCGCGCCTTCGACAGAAGCGTCTTCGGGGAGATTGTGTCGATGGGCATAGTCTCCCGGGGCCGCCGCTCTCGATATCTCGAGCGGTTGGAGTCCGTCCTCACCGAGGAGCCAGTGCCTGCGACAGGACGGACACTGAAAGGTGACGTACTGTCCCATCACGGGAAGTTCGGCGCCGCAATTCTTGCACCTCAGGGGGAGTATTTTCGCATCGTTCTTCATCTTTCGACCATCCAATCAGCCTTCTCCAAACCATGCCGCGCACCTCGCCGTGAGCCAATCGATTGGCGCAGGCCTTTTGCTCATCGTCAATGTGTCCACGACATAGAGTATGCCGAGGGCGATGAGCGGCAGTGGAGGAAATAGAATTGTCATTAATGCGGCAGCGGCTGGTATGAGGACGATATTTTTTACATTCTGCCTCGGCTTATAGGGAACAGCACCGCCCATGACTCTTCCCTCGACGCCGTCGACGGTGATGGTGAAGATCCTGTTTCTGTGCTTGTAGCTGATGAAGTATATCGGGTAATAGTACACGGAGATGTCGTTGTCGAACAGCTTGAAACGTCCAGATCTTACGATAGTTCCCGTAGGTGCTACTACCTTTGTTAGGTATTTGTAGGCGTCGCTTTCAGCCTTTTCTTCGCTCATCGTAGGTAGGGCGAAGTTTTGCCTCGTCTTGAGGGAATGGTCGAGCACTTCCCACCTCAGCATCGTTGCTTTTAGGGACACGCCCTGCATTTGTAGGTGCGGAACGTAGGCGGCCGGCGCGCTCCATTCGATGTGTTTGAATACGAGCTTCGAGAAGGGTTTCCTTTTGGAGCCGATCTTGTAGCGCTTCACAGCGCTTCCTCTCGGGCCGGATGCCTCTATCTCCTGCATCTCCTTCTCGAGAGTCTCCCCGGCTATCCAGCCGATGAGCCTGCCGTGCATTCTCCAGAACGGCACGTGAACTAGTTTGCATTCGATGATCGATGTGTTCATTCCGCCCACATTGTGCGAGCTTTCACGCAGCAGGTATGAGATCGCAGCGTGCTTCGCCTTGCCTTCGTTTATCCTGCACCGTGCATAGTAATTTGCCGGGCCTTCCTGAGCGGATATGTAGAGGCTCGATCCGCAGTATCGGCACTTGATGCTCTTCAGGCCTTCTTCGACGTCGAGAGATCCTCCGCAAAGAGGGCATTTGAAGCCAATCGTCTCGATTTTTTCTCTCTCTGCCTTTTTATGCTCAGCATTGAGTATCATTCCGTGCCTCGTTCAAATGGCCTGCCCTATACCTTTGTTTTTTCCCCTCGTTCGTTCGAATGCTATTTCCCTAACTAAGGGCGCGAGGCGTTCAACCTTTGTCTCAGCGCAAGGATTAGATACGAAAGCCCCGATCCGCCGATTACTAGCAGCGCACCTGCGAAGAACGATTTCGCCGTAAATCCAGCGGCGGTGAATATCAGAAAGAGCGAAACAGGCAGTATGAGCTTAGATGTGTCGAACTCCTTCTCCATCGCAGGCGGAAGATCGCTGTCTGTTACCTGCCAGCTCTCCGCGGTGACCAATGCCTCACCCTCCCGGTTGCCGCATCTGTAGGAGACGATGTATATCGGAATGTGGACGATCCTCAGCGCCCCGCTTGCGTTCCCCTCGAACCGAATCGTTTCATACGCTTCTGTATCGCTCTTTTGGAATGTTTTGCCTTCCGTGGCCTGGGTGATGAAGTCTTCGAAGAAGACGAATCTTCCGGCGGGCTGAACGACCCTAAGGCCGCTGAAAGGCTTCTTGCTGGTCGCAGCCTCTGAGGTGCCGGACGGGCTGTTCCCCTTTACAACGAATGGAACGAGATGGAGGGATGTTCCGGTGCATGTAACTGTTCTCTTCGTTTTCTCCATGATGAACGATGTGGCTGCTTCAATTGCCATTTTATCGTCTCTTTCGTGGAGAAGGACGAGGTGCTCCGGTCCCTTGCCCCTTTCTATCGAAAGAGAGTTGCCGCAATATTCACATCGGAGGATTCGCTCACCCGGATAGATATCGTTTATCCCGCCGCATATGTTGCATTTGACCTGCATAGGTATTCCCGTTCAATTGCTTGCCCTGATCATTCTCCCGACCGAGCCACCGCTACTTGTCCGAATCATTTTCCTCTTCGACGCGCTCACCGCAGTTCGTACAGAACTTCGTTCCCGGTGGGAGCTTCGTTCCGCAGTGGGGGCAGATGAGCGGTTCATCGAGTCTGCGCCCGCAGTTCGAGCAGAACTTCGCTTCGGCGGGAAGCTCTGCCTGGCAGTAGGGGCATCGATTGAGAGCGACGAGCTGGGCGCCGCAGTTTGGGCAGAAGCGTGAGCCCGCCGGCACCTCGTTGTGGCATTTTGGGCACTTTATCCTCTCTTCGAGCCTCGTTTCTTGAGTTGCTGCAGTTGTTGTTTTGCCTGCGAGCATGCCCGGTATCATCATTCCGAGGCCCGCGCCTACTCCTATCCCCATGCCGCCTGCGGCGGCGGACCCGGCACCGGATTCTCCAGCAGAAGCGGCATCGCCCATCGCCTTTGCAGCCTTGAACTTGAAGAAGTCGTCGAGGTTGCCCACAGCCTCGAGTCCGCTTCGTTCGTCTATCATCCGCTGCACCTCTTCGGGCGGCGTTATTGAATTGATAAAGAAGTCTATTAGCTCGAGGCCATATTTCCGGAAGTTTTCGACGAGCCTTTCTTTGATCTCTGCTGCCAGCTCGTCGTAGTCGCGGGGCAGATCGAATATCGTGTCGAGCTTTTCGCCGAAGAGATCGTTGATCCTTGCAACGATAACATCACGCAGGTAGTCGTCTATCATCTCGCTCGTATAGACGCCCTGAGTTCCAACGACCGTATTTATGAAGAGGACCGGCTCAACGACCTTGAACGTATAGACGCCGAATGCGCGTAAACGGACCAGCCCCAATTTGCTGTCCTTGAATGCGACAGGTTCTTTTGTCCCCCATTTCTGATTGAGAAAAGTCTTCATGTTTACGAAGTAGACCTCGGTCCTGAACGGGCTCTTGAATCCCCACGGGAGAGAGAGCACCTTGGTCAATATCGGCAGGTTCTTGCTGGAAAGCGTATGTCGTCCGGGGCCGAACACATCGAGGCCTCGTCCGTCCTTGAAGAATACCGCCGACTGGTTGTCCCGGACGACGAGTTGAGCTCCGAGCTTGATCTCGGCCGAGCCTTCTGGTGGAATCCTGTGAACGATCTCATCGCCTTTGAGATCGAAAAATTCGAGTACCTCTAAGAACTGAGACATGTTATCCTCCTTGTGATTTTGAATGATAATCGGCTGAATATTCAAAACCAGCAAGGTAGATGCCAAGTGTATGCAGAAAGGCGTGTAAGATGAAAGGACCCGGAGGAAAGAACAATAGCGGGCAGCCTCTCGTCGCCATCGTTGCGATTGCTGTAGCATCTGTGTTGATGGCTCTTTCAATCACGATTGGCTTGGGGGCCGGCACCATGTCTTCGAAGACGCAGGCCGTTGAGAGAGGTGTGTCGTTGAGGCTTGCCGAAGAGAGGTCTGCCTCCATACGGAATGTTGGTTACGATGTTTCCTATATAATAAGAAAAGGCAAGCCGATTAAGGGTAAGGTAGTGATATCGTTCGAGCTTCGGCGTCTCGATTCCAGGCTCGTCATCGATTTTGCCGGCAAGGGTGTCGAGTCGGTTAAGAGGGCTGGAAGGGATGTGCCTTTCTATTTGGTGAATGAACATATCCTTGTGGACGACAGAGAGCTCCGTGCCGGGCAAAATAGGATCGAGGTTGTCTTTTACCCGGATGAAAGGCCCCTGCACAGAGAGGATGATTATCTCTATACTCTATTTGTTCCCGATAAAGCCAGATTTGCGTTGCCCTGTTTCGATCAGCCCGATATCAAGGCTCGTTTTCGTCTCACACTCGATCTGCCCGAAGACTGGACGGCCGTTGCAAACTACCCACTCGAATCGATGAATTCTGAAAGGCACAGGAGGATCGTTACCTTCAAAGAAACGGTTCCTCTGAGCACCTATCTCTTTTCGTTTGCTGCGGGCCGTCTGGAGAATACGAGCGAAGAGGTTGGCGGGCGAACGATCACCATGTACTATCTGCCGGCGGATTCTGCAAAGGTCCGGAAGAACTCCGCCGAGCTCTTTCGACTCCACTTCAATGCGCTCGACTGGCTCGAGCGATACACGGGCATTCCCTACCCATTCGCCAAATTCGCCTTCGTTCTCGTTCCCTCTTTCACTTACAGCGGCATGGAGCACCCTGGAGCAATTCTCTACAGGGCGGAGAGGGTGCTGCTCGATGAAAATCCCACCGAGCTCGAGCTTCTGCGCAGGGCGTCCGTGATAAGTCACGAGACGTCGCACATGTGGTTCGGTGACCTCGTCACGATGAAATGGTTCGACGACGTGTGGCTCAAGGAGGCGTTCGCTCAGTTCATGGCGGACAAGATCGTAAAGCCCCTCTTCCCCCGTGTCAACCACAGGCTTCTATTCTTTTCTTCGCATATGGAGGCGCTCTACGATGTGGACCGCACCGACGGGACTCACCCCGTGAAGCAGCCGCTCGAGAACCTTGCAATGGCCGGCTCACTCTATGGCAATATCATATACCACAAGCCGCCAGTGATGTTGAATCAGCTCGAGGAAATGATGGGTGAAAGGAACTTCGAGGCGGCGATAAGGGAATATCTTTCACGGTTCAAATATTCCAATGCGACCTGGGATGACCTCGTGGGGATCCTCGATGCACACAGCAAACGGGATATCACTTCGTGGTGCAGAGT
>NATK01000095.1 GCA_002085285.1 Candidatus Latescibacteria bacterium 4484_7 | reverse complement strand
TCCCTCGTAGAGCGCGAGAGATCGGTGTCCTCGATACGCAGTATGAATGCACCTCCCTCATGGCGGGCGAAGAGCCAGTTGAAAAGTGCAGTTCTTGCCCCTCCCATGTGGAGGTAGCCCGTGGGGCTCGGTGCAAATCTCACTCTAACCATAGATACAAGACCTCTCTAACCTCCAGGCGGCACAGATCTCAAATAAGGCCTGGATTGCAGGGTATATTCAATATAAACACCCGCTCATAAAAATTACAAATCCATGCGACCTGCCAGGCAGTAAAAAAACAAATGATACCTTCAACCTTCGCCCGCCGTCAAAACCCTTACGCCCCTCGTGCATTGTCATTCATTGCCTCTATCAATACCACTGCCTGTGCTGCGATTGCACTCCCTTCTCCGATAGGGCCCAACCCCTCCCCGCGTGTAGCCTTTACAGAAACGAGGCTTTTGTCAACGCCCAGCACCTCAGCAATTCTTTCTCTCATGTCGTTCTTGAACGGTGAAATCTTCGGCTCCTCGGCATGGACGATGCAGTCTGCATTCACCAGACGAAGGCCTCTTGCGGCCAGTATGCCTGCGACCTTGCGCAGAAGCTCGAGGCTCGATACCCCCTCGTAGCGTTCGTCGTCATCGGGAAAATGCTCGCCAATGTCACCCTCACCCAGAGCGCCGAGAATCGCATCGCATAGAGCATGTATCAGAACGTCTGCGTCCGAATGTCCATAGAGCCCTTTCGAGAACGGCACCTCTACTCCTCCCAGAACGAGGGGCCTGCCCTCGACCAGAGGATGAATATCATAGCCAATTCCCACTCTGCAATCTCTGTTCAAGATCCCCCCTTATCAATTCTTGCACACACCCGTCCCGGGACATTCTGCGCCCCGCGAATCCTTCTCACAGGAAATAGGTTTGTCTTCTGTAAGGATGACCGTTCAGAAGGCTCGAAAGCGTTGTCGGCGCCTAATCCGAGGAGGCCTCGAAATCAAGCGTCCGAGCCGAAAGAAAGCTCGTGATAATATCGAGGTCCTCTCTCACCGTGACCTTTATGTTCCACCTTTCCCCCTCGACGAGCTTCACTTCGAAACCGGCCTTCAGCGCAAGAGAGCTCTCGTCCGTGGCCGTGCGAATTGTCTCGTCGGCAACCTCAAACGATTTGCGAAGCACATCGAACTTAAATGCCTGAGGAGTTTGAATGGCGACAACTCTCTCTCGTGGAACTATATCCTCCAGGATATCGTCCCTCAGCCTTCCGAGCGTCTCCGTCACCTGCAGAGCAGGAACGGCGGCACCGAACTCCCGTGCGGCTGCCACAACCCTCTCTATCATGCCTTTCGACACAATGGGCCTGCACGCATCGTGCACGATGACCATGTCAGCCTCGTCAATCGCCGCAAGGCCTATCGAAACTGATTGCTGCCTCGTGCCTCCCCCCGCTAACACCCTGTATTTGACATCTCCAGCGCGCTTTTTCAATTCCTCCTCCGCCTTCTCTTCCCATCCCGGTGGCACGAGCACGATATACTCGTCCACACCTTTCCACGCGCCTACCGTTTCCAGTGACAGCGTAAGGAGTGGCTCGTCGTTTATAGGGTAAAAGCATTTCGGCATCTCACGGCTGAAACGGACTCCCCTCCCTGCTCCGGCCAGAATGCACACGACCTTTTCCATTCGTTTTCCTCCAATGTAAAACGTCCAAACTGCCGCGATACGAATCTCAGAAGATCTCGACCTTCATGTATCGACCGGGGTTTGCCTTTATATCGACCAGCAGCTCATCGAGATTTTTCAGTGTTCTCTCAAGTTTGTCGAGAAATTCTCTATCGCTCAAAATGGCTCCTGCAGTTGTCGAATCGCTCTTGAGACCATTTGTTATCTCATTGAGGTTTCTCGTTACGGCATCGATATTCTTAACGAGTGTCGGCAGATCTCGACTCGCAGCGTTGACCGATGTGATGATCGAATCGAGCATCGTGCTGTTCTTATCCAGCATGCTGTCCACACGCTGCGCGGAACTCTGGAACGAATTTATGCTACGATCTATTTTCGGTGCATTAACCTCTATGGTCGACTTGAGCTGCGTGGATATCTCGGTAAGATTGTCCAGTGTACGCCTCAACCTGCCGTTTTCGTTGAAAGTGCCCATGATCTCCTCGAGATTGTCAGTCAGGCTGCGTAACTCCTCCATCATGCTTCCGAGAGAGGCGATCGCCTCCGAGATCCCCGGGTCATATCTACCCTGAATTACCGCACCGGGCTCGAGCATTCTCGTCGACTTTCCCATTACGATCGTAACGACCCTCGCTCCCATAATACCCACCGTTTGAAGCATTATGCGGGAATCTTCGGGAAGCTTCATACTTTTTTCTATGTCCATCACAACCATTACGTCCTTCTCCCTCAAGGAGACCCTCTTTACCGTTCCCTTCTCTACACCGTTCACATTGACCTTGTCACCGGGGTTGATCCCTCCTACTTGAGGAAAGACAGCGTAGATCTCGTAGTAGTCCTTCTCCATCTTGAAGCCCTGAAACCACATCAATCCTACTATGAGTATCAAGCCCGCTATAAAAACAGTGAAACCAACCTTAAGCTCCAGTTTGCTATAAGCCATACCTCAGATCTCCATCTCCTCTTTTCGGCCTGCATCGAGACTGCCGGGCTGAGATCTACACCGATTCGATCGGGCCTTCCGCCTTGCCTTCGACGAACTGTCTCACAATTGAATTGTCGGTCTTTTTGACCTCCTCGGCGGTTCCGGAAAAAACAATCTTGCCCCCGTGAAGCATTGCAATCCTGTCAGCCACCTTGTAGGCACTCTTTATATCGTGCGTCACGACGACCGACGTTATCGTCAACTCGTTGCGAAGTCTGTTGATGAGCTCGTTTATCACATCGGCCATGATCGGGTCGAGCCCTGTCGTCGGCTCATCGTACAGAACGACCTCGGGGTTCATAACAACCGCCCTTGCGAGCCCTACGCGCTTCTTCATGCCTCCGCTGAGCTCGGAAGGATACTTATCGAGAACCCCTGTCAACCCGACGAGACGCAACTTCTCTTCGACGACCCTCTCCATCTCATCATCAGTCATATCGGTATGTTCCTTCAGGGGAAGCGCCACATTCTCCCCAACCGTCATCGAGTCAAAGAGAGCCGAACTCTGGAAAAGCATACCAAAGTGCATTCTCATTTGAAATAACTTTTTCCTGTTGTAACGGGTAATGTCATCTCCCTTGAACAGGATCGACCCACTGTCGGGCCTTAGGAGTCCTGTCATGTGCTTGAGCATAACGCTCTTACCGCAGCCGCTTCGCCCGATAATAACGGTGGTTTCCCCGCGCAGAATATCGATATCAAGCTCATCGAGAACGAGGTTGCCATTGAAGCGCTTGGTAACCCCGATAAATCTTATTATCGCTTCTTCTGCTGCTGTCACGGTCAAACTCCCATCATCACGAAGGTGCAAATATGATCCTGAAGATCAATGTGGCAAGAACATAGTTCATTATGAGAATGAGGAGACAGGATGACACGACCGCCCTCATCGTAGCCAATCCGACGCCCTCGGCCCCTCCCCTGGTAGAAAACCCATTGCTTGAACCCATGAACGATATTATGAACCCGAAGACGAAGGTCTTCATCAGTCCGCCAACGAGGTCTTGATAATGAAACATCAGCTTTAGACCGGACGCAAAGGTCGCCACACTAATGTGCATCGATACGTTCGCCACGACCATTCCGCCGAGAATGGCGAGGAGATCGCTGAAGATCGCAAGTACGGGGAGCATGATCGTAGCCGCCACGACACGCGGCAGAACGAGATATTCGACGGGGTCTATGGCGATTGTCTCCATCGCGTCTATCTGCTCTGTAACCTTCATCGTCCCGAGCTCGGCGGCTATGGATGCACTGACTCTGCCCCCAACCACCAGCGCCGTAAGGACGGGGCCGAGCTCGAGCATTACGCTTTTCCCAACGAACGTCCCTATGTATTTGAGAGGTACATATCCATGCAACTGGTAAGCCGCCTGAATCGAGGTCACTGCCCCGACGAAGATAGACGTGACGACGACGAGGGGCAGCGACCCTATGCCGATGCGCTCCATCTGGAACAATGTGCTCTTCCAGTTCTTGAAGATTCTCGGGGAGACCTGAACAAGCTCCCAAAAGAGTATCGAAACAACCCCTATCTCTTCGATAAAATCGAGAAGAAACTTGCCGAGCAGTACAAGGGGCGTCACTAAAAGACCTCCCCCCGTTCTTCTATTCCCTCGGGTGCCAGAGAGCGGAAACGAGTGTACTGCTTCTCGAACGCCAGGTGAATGGTGCCCGTGGGTCCGTTCCTCTGTTTCCCGATGATGAGCTCCGCCTTGCCCTTCTTTTCTTCGTTGTCCGGTTCATAAAACTCGGGTCTGTATAGAAACAGGACGAGGTCGGCGTCCTGTTCGATCGCGCCCGACTCCCTTAGGTCGCTGAGCATCGGACGTCTGTCTCCTCCCCTCGATTCGACGGCTCTGGAAAGCTGCGAGAGGGCGATCACCGGGATGTTGAGCTCCTTCGCAAGAGCCTTCATCGAACGGGAGATCGACGATATCTCCTGCTGTCTGTTCTCAGAGCGTTCACTCGAACGGGCAAGCTGCATATAATCGATGATAACGAGCGCTATGTCGTATTCCGATTTGAGTCTTCGAGCCCTCGCCCTCATCTCGAGCGTGGAGAGGGCTGGAGTATCGTCTATGAATATCGGCGCCTCCGAAAGGAGCCCCGCAGCTCTCGTGAGAAACTCTATATCTTCGGCGCTCGTAAATCCCCGCCTGACCTTTTGCGCATCGACCTGAGCCTCCGAGCAGAGGAGCCGCTGAACGAGAAGCTCTTTCGACATCTCGAGGCTGAATATCGCAACTGCCTTCCTCTCGACAAGACCGACGTGCTGAGCTATGTTCAGCGCAAAGCTCGTCTTTCCCATCGACGGTCTGCCCGCTACGATCACGAGGTCGCTCGGATGTAATCCGGCCGTATATGCATCGAGATCGATGAACCCGGTCGAGAGACCAGTCACGCTCTGTCTGGTCTCGTGAACCTTCTGAATCTCTTCGAAACGCTCTTTCAGGATTTCCTTTATATGAATGAACCCGGGGCTGACTCTCGATTCCGAGATCTTGAATATCTTCTGCTCCGCCTCGTCGAGCACTGTGTCGGCGTCTTTCTCTGCCCTGTAAGCCTCGCCTGCTATCTCCGTAGATGCCCTGATCAACTGTCTGAGAATATATTTTTCAACGACTATCCTCGCGTAGTGCTCTATGTTCGAAGCGGTGGGGACGCTGTCGACCAGATCCGTGAGAACAGCCACGCCGCCGACCAACTCGAGGTCACCTGACTTGTTCAGTTCCTCCGAGAGAGTCATCACATCTATCGGCTCGCGCCTCGAAAAGAGCGAGATCATCGCCTTGAATATCCTTGCGTGAGCCTTCCTGTAGAAGACATCGGGGATGAGCATCTCGATTGCCTTCGTCGCCGCCTCGGGCTCCAGGAGAACGCCTCCGAGAACGGCACGTTCTGCCTCTAAGGACTGCGGCGGGACCCTGTCCAGCCCTTCGATTTCCCCCGTCTTCAGAATATCATCAGCCATTTATTCCTCTCCTGCGATCTCCTCATCGTAGATCTTTCTTACGAGCTTTATGTCTTCCCATGCACTTCGCTTCAGATGCGGGTTTCTGAGAAGCGCAGCCGGGTGATACGTCACGATCACCCTCGTATCGTTATAGTAATGAATACCACCTCGGAGTACTGAAAGTGAAGCATTTGTTTTGAGCAGGTTCTGCGCGGCAACCCTCCCAAGCGCACAGATAAGAACCGGCTTCAGAAGCTCTATCTGTCTGGCAAGGTAAGGTTCGCACGCACGCACCTCCTCCTCGTTCGGATCCCTGTTGTTCGGGGGCCTGCACTTGAGAATGTTTGTAATGTAGACCTCGTCTCGGGCCAAACCGACCGAGTCGAGTATCTTGGTCAAGAGCTTCCCTGCACGGCCTACGAAGGGGAGCCCCTGCAGATCTTCTTCCCTGCCGGGTGCTTCCCCGACGAACATCAACCTTGCTCTCTTGCTGCCGTTTGAGAAAACCGTGCGCGTCCTCTCCTCCCAGAGGGGGCATCTCCTGCACTCCGCCACCCTCTTTGCGAGGCTGTCGAGGTCTTCGCCACTCAGATCGAATGTATCTCCGCGTGCAGCCGAATCGTGAATCGTCGAACAGGCTCGCCTGCTCAAACGACGTGGAGGGAGTCCTGTATCGTATCGATTTTCCCTGCAACCTTTTTTCATAATCCTCGTTCGATCCCATAGAACTTCTCTCGATATTCGGTTGCTCGTCGTGAGACGCTGCCTGCGCCCTGTCCGCAGCCTTCATCTCAGACTCCATCGCTTCCTTTCCTGCCGCCTTCACTCCCTC
>NATK01000094.1 GCA_002085285.1 Candidatus Latescibacteria bacterium 4484_7 | reverse complement strand
CCTTCTGCGCAGGGCACACACAGCTTCTTGCCGTCTATTACGCGGAGCACATTTTCAAATACCACCTCACCGCATCCCTCGCATTCGAACCAATTGAACGTCCCCTTTATCCTCTTGAACTCGATTGCGAACGGATCGGAAATATTGAAAAGCTCATCTGTCGAGAGCATCATCACCTTCTCTATCAGAGGATCGACGACAGATACCTCTATATCCTTCGGCTCTATCCCCTTCTTTCTCAGCTGAACGAACGTCGATTCGAGGGCTTTTTTCTGGAATTCAGGCTTGAGCGCAACGCGAACAGCTCTTTTGTTTTCTACGTCTATAAGCGTAATGGCCGTCTTGCCGTATTCGGTCTTTTCGATAGTGCCTTTACCGTATGTACACCCCGTCGACACCTGAACCCCGTCCCCGAAACACATCATCGCGTGTGCCGGGCCCACTTCGAGATAGCAGAAGAGCTCTTTGTTACTTGCCCTTTCAACACCGAGAGCTCTCATCGCCGCAAACCCCGCTCTCAGGCCGAGAGGCATCGCAGGGCACCGGTGACCGTGAAAGGCTACGGCCATATCGAGCATATCCTTTGGCTCCATTCGTCATACTCCTTTTACTTTTGTCTTCTCCTGTACAGCCTGATAAAACGGTCGAGCGCCGCCTTGCGCTCCCTTATTCTCTCGACCCATAAATCGAGAAAAACCTTACCCTCCGTTGTAATTCGATACAGTCTCCTTTTTCTTTCGCTCTTCTTCTGCCACGACGAAACGACATATCCGTCTCTTTCGAGCTTTCTCAAATTCCTATATATCGCTCCAATATCAATCGACTTTTTGTTGAATCCGAGTCCTTCGAGTCTATCGATCAGTTCATAGCCGTACGAAGGCTCCATAGAGAGAAAAAGTAGCAGCCCCGGCTGGATAAACCTCGAAACACGGTGAATCGAAAAATCGCAACACTTCTCCTTTTCGTCAATTCTCCTTTTAAGGTTCACGGATCCCTCCCTGAATAATCACCGTTTGAACACCGAATGCACATGCCTCGCTTAAAAACACAGGCTTAAGACTTAGAACCCGATTATGATATGTTTGACTTAACATCAATTCACATTATCGTAATAAATGTATGCTTATAACATATATCGTATGCATTTATATATCAAGTTAAAACTCACTAATTATCACGGAAAGCAGGTGCTTATTTCAATCGTTATCAAAATAAATTATTGACTATTATATATGCTTATGACATATATTATACAAGGTCATGTGCATTCTTTAAGATCAAAAAGGATCAACATGGAAAACGGTTACCTTGCCCCTCCGATGCTGTTCGTTGTCGCCTTTCTTTTTTCAATGCTCGGCATGGGAGGCTCGCAGCTCTATATACCGATCCTCTTCTGGTTAGGCATGGACTTCAAGACAGAAGCGATCCCTCTCGGAATGCTCCTGAACGTAGTCAATTCCGCTTCAGCCGCAGCCGTTTATGGGCGAAAGGGATTGATACGCTGGAAGATAGCCCTTCTTTTCGGTCTTACGATGGTGGTCTTCGCGCCGCTCGGCGCTGTTGCAAACGTCGAACTGCCTACCAAACCGATTATACTCATGTTCGCCGTTTTCACCGCTTCCGCCGCCGTCCTGATGCTCAGCGGTTGGAGACCGAGAAAAGAGAATCTATCTCCGAAGGGACAAATCGCAATGTCCTTCTCGACAGGCGGAATACTGGGGTTTCTGGCAGGGCTCATAGGGCGTGGAGGAGGAAGTTTCGTAGTACCTATTCTCTATATAGCAGGGCTCGAAGCGAAAACGGCTGCGGCCACATCGGCTATGATCGTAACATTCTCCGGGACATCGAGCTTCTTATCACACCTGTTCACAGCCGCAAGGCCGGACGCGGATACGTGGCTCCTCACAGCGACCGCCGTCTTTCTCGGCAGCCAAGCAGGCTCAAGGCTTATGGCTAACAGGATGAATCCGAGATCGGTAAAGCTCGTATTCGGAATAACGCTGCTCGGCGTGGCAGCGATACTGATAGTCAAAGACGTAATCCTCTGAATTAAACGATGTGCAAAAATCAAAAACCTCTACAAAAAATAAGGGCAGGCTCCATGTGGAAATCGAGCTCGCGCTGGATGCGCTCCATGTTGAAGCGGATCGCTTCGGCTCTCTCCGCTTGAATGTCGGCACTTGTAAGCGCAGGAGCCATCTCCTTGCCCTCTTCGCCCGCTTTAGCCGTAGAAGGGACGCTCGAGCTTACAGAACCATAGGCCGTTGGAAGATATATCGTTGTTAGGGTAACATCGGTCAAATTAAAGGTGCCCGAGGCGTTATTTCCAACGAAGTAGAACGTACGCGTTCCGGCTGCCGGTACGCTAAACATCCCATGCACCGTTACAGGGAATCTATATGCCCCTGTCGATAAATTTGAATCCAAGTAAAGATTGACATCTTTCCCCGCCGGCATCGTGGCGCTCGCGTCGGAAACAGCAAATTGTGCATTGCTCGATGTACCGTTCGAGTGAGTAACATTCACCTGTGCCGTTGCAATGACCAACACATAACCAGCCGCAGGCACAGCGATGCTCTTCGTAAGGATATCATCGTTCGAGCCTGACGGTAAAACATGCCCATTAAAATCGTAATTATACGAACTTGCCCCACCAGGCTCATCGAGGATCTCCACCGCCGATATTGCATCGCTGGGCAGAGCGACAGAAGCATCACCCGATGAACTCATATCAAATTCGACACTTCGATCCTCGCCCTCTATATCAACAAAAGTATTCCCAGTGCCAAGGTGATTCCCATCAACAACAAATCCCCGAGACGTCTCGTTCCTATATATAGAAAAATACCCTCCGGTCCCATTATAATCAGGTTCTAACTCAATTGTATTATATTGAGCATCATTGTACATGTCAACGGCAGTGCCATGACCTGAATAATTATACATTTCCAATGTAGGCGTCGATATCCCGCTGGAGTAGAATTCCAGGTATCCATCCTGTGTCGGGCTACCAAGGCTCACCGTCCCGCTCGAATCGATCGCCATCGCCTCCTTCGAGCCCGCTCCCAGGATAAGCTTCTGCACCCCTCCCTGCATCCTTATACCGGCAGTGCCAGCTCCACCTCCTCCTGTAGCCACTCCTATCTTCAACTTGTACGTATCGTCACCTATCTTCAGGTCTCCGTCTGTGTTGTCCAGATCCCAGTTGCCTCCGCGTATATCGAGCTTCGCAGTCGGTGTATTGTCACCAATGCCGACATTGCCCGATACAGCCGAGTACATGTCGCTCCCCGAAATCGTCCAGTCACCGTCCGAGCTGATAGATGCAGGCGGAGCCCAAGCGCCATTGCCCAAACCATCGCTCGTAAGCACATAACCGGCCGAAGCCCCCGAGGACATAAAGAATCCGTTCATCTTCACGGTGCCTGCCACATCAAGTTTCCTTGTAGGGCTGGGCGATCCGATCCCAACATTACCGTCCTTGGCAATAAACACGCTCCCCCCGGAGGACTTCAATTCCAGCGAACCATCCGGCCTGTTGTTGAAAATACTCATTACACCAGGGTACGCTCCGTTGTCGTGATCGTAACAGACTATCCCGGCAATATCCCCGTCTTCATTGGAAAAAGAAATCCTCTCGGCGGAATTGGCACCGGTATTGGGATTTTCTATCCTCAAACCTATCTGCGAATCACTATCCCTATAAATGTGAAGATCTTTTCCCGGACTCTTCGTACCGATCCCAACATAACCACTTGACGGAAAAACGTTGCTCGCTCCCCATACGTTCATCGTGCTGTAACTGTAAGGGCTCGGCTTCAACAGCACACGCGGCGAAAGCTCAGAGCCGCCCTCTACCGATATGCTTAAATAATAAGCCTCATCAAATGGCAGGCTGAGACCCACCAGCGTCCCAAGCGTCACATTGAATATACCCTTGCTTACCTGCACATTATCCGTCTCGCTCCAGATCGGCGTGCCCCCAGACGCCACATCGTACAGCCTGAACGTCACACTATAAGTGCCGTCAGCAACAACCGCTCCCCCCGCATCGGTCAATACACCCTGATACGAAAGATACCTCGGTATCGTCGCAAACGTCGCAGCAGACAGAATCAAAACCAAAACAATTGCAAATGGAATAACGCGTTTCATCAAAATACCCCCTTACCGTAAAACAAAAATGCCCTCCATTACCTCACCATAACAAGCTTCTTCGTTATCGACTTCTTGCCCGCTACGAGCTTGTAGAAGTAGATCCCCGAACTGACCTTCCTGCCCAGCCTGTTCGTCCCGTTCCACAAAACCGCATACCTCCCAGCCTCCCTATCACCATTTACCAGTGTCTTCACCCTTCTCCCCGAACTGTCGTAGATATCGAGCCTCACATGAACCGACCTGGGTAAAAAATACGCTATCTTCGTAGTCGGATTGAACGGATTGGGATAGTTCTGGTACAGGGTCAAAGGCCTCGGCGGAAGCGAAACCCTCACATCACTCGAATACTTCTCGCTCGATCCGTCCAATAGCCCTATCCTGTAAACGTACTCCTTCCCAGGAAAGGCTCCCTCATCGACGAACCTCTCAGTCTCGGGAGATAACGGCACCTCGTTCAACCTGACAAAGTCATCATCAGGCACCGCAGCCTCCCCCACAACCTCGGCCCTGTATATATTGACTCCACCGAAAGAGTGATCGCCTGTCACCCATTCGAGAACAACCATATCGTCGCGGAGCCTGCCTAAAAACGATGTCACGGCAACGTCAACAGCAGAGGACAAACCGGCCTGATACCAGAACCCGCCCTTTACTATATTAGCACTGCCGCTCATTATGCCAGGAGCCATCTGCCCAACACTGTAACGCACCATGTTGCCTCCGCCAGCTACACCTCCCCCATTGGTGAAAGCTCCAACTGGAACCTTGTACTGGGCGTTTGCGCTGGAATAGCAAACAGAGCCAAGAAACAGTACAATAACAACGAGTGCTATCTTTACCCGCATGCTTACCTCCTTTCCAAAACTCAATTCAATCCCTCATCCAACACCATACTTTCCCCATTCATTGCTTGTCAAGAACGGTGAATTCAAAATATCTTCTTCGCCTGGCAAGTAATCCCTGGGGGACAAACTACCTTCGAACAGTTAGACTGTATATCGGCACGAAATGACATAAAATTTAATCAATTAAGAAAAAAAACGGGCCTGATACACCAGACCCGCCTCGACAGAAAACGAACGAATACTCACTCTCAACGACTATTACCTTGGACTAATGACCTCTCACATCGCATTCTAAAATCAGCGAGACCTGTTATCCATTTTATAATGGGAACCATCTCGAACGCGGTGGGATCCTCTGGAAATCAGGTGGTGTGCTTCGGCCTCTTTACGGCTCTGAGACCAACGAAGGCACCCTCGCCGTGTCCCTCGCGAACGGGCTCTACGTCTTCGATACCGAGGGAACCGGCAAAGAGAGTCTGAGCGCAGGACTCTATCTCGAATCCCGCCTCGCGGGCGATTGATACGACTTCGTCAACGGAAAAGAACGCGGCAAAACGGTAAAAAACGCTTTTCTCCTTGTTCCTCTCGTATTCACGGCCGAGCTTGCTCGCCGCATCGATAAACCCGATGATGAATTTGCCTTGAGGTTTCAAGATCCTGAAGACCTCCCTGAAGGAAGCGGAAATGTCATCGAGGAAACATATCGTGGTAACCATCAGGACATAATCGAAAAACTCGCTTTTAAGCGGCAGTATCTCCCCCGTTCCCGAGACTACATCGATGCCTCTCGCTCGCGCTATAGCGGCCATTTTCACCGAGGGCTCCACACCCAACCTCACGCCGAGAGGCACGGCGAATCTGCCGCTTCCAACGCCTACCTCAACGCCAAGCCCGTCGGGAGGCACAAGAGCGCGTAAGGCCTCGACTTCAGACCTATAGACGAGATGGTTCCTTTCGAACCACTCCTCGTATCTCTCGTAGTAAGCATCGAACGGCGCTGTCTTCGTCACTTCAGCCCTCGTTTTCTCTTTCCGTCGCCATGAACTTACAAGCAAATCGGCTCATAAGCTCTTTTCTCTCTTTATAAATCAGTCCCTTCCAATTTAAAACAGGAAAAATTTGCAAAACTTTGACTGCATACCTCCAGCTTATACATCTCCCTATCGAACGCGACAATGGGGATGGAAAGAGATTCCATCCGCATCTTGTCATTTATCAACGAATCAGCGTCTCTCAGCGCTTGAACCCGAGCGCCTTTTCTCAATAAGCCTTTGCAACATACAGGAGCGAGTTTGCAAGCACCTTTCTGGCATAATAACAAGCCGGAAGCGCATTATAGCACGGATAGATATTTGTAGCCATAATATTACCCTTCGAATTGATTGCAATGGCACTGCAGCCTCCCATGCAGAGAATCATTTGTCAATCATAAATATTTGCAAAAATTGAAAAAAAACTTCTTGACACTTCGGCAAAAAAATATTTATTTAACGAATATTTCACTAAATCAATTTTTTAGGAGTGATTGCTATGGGGACAAGAGAAGATCAAATCGGCAAGATGGCAGACCTCATATTCACCCTTCGGCAAAAGTGCGCGCTGAAAGACCTCTACTTCGTCAAGAAGACGGGAATCACAACGGCAGAATACAACTGTCTCATCCAGTTCTACACCAAAGACAACCTATCGATGAAGGAGCTTTCTGAGAGGCTCGACATAACACCCGGGGGTGTGACGAGGATCGTGGCCTCCCTCGAGGGCAAGAACATCGTGAGACGCAAGATTTCGCCCGAGGACAGGCGCGGCATAAAGGTCACCCTGACGAAGAAGGGAAATAGAATCGTAAGGGAGATGAGGGAGGCCTCGCTCGAGGTTCACAAGGAGATTTTGAGCAATATCAACCCGAAGTTCAGGGAGCCGGTGCTTAACGCAATCGAGCTTCTCATAAAGGCGATTAACCATTGGCTCGAAATTCACAGATGTACAAGATTAATTGATTAGTTTTTTAGCTCAAATTCATTATAATTCGTTCCCTGTTTTTTTCGACGGGCATGACGGGGCATCGGTGTGGATACGCTGATTCCCAAGGGCGCCATGGCTTACTCCGAAAAACGAGGAAAGAAAATGTGAATAGATAACCCCTGGACGTTGATTCATCAGGTCTTCGAAAGGTTTGGCTCGATGCAGAGGGTTTTGTTCATAATCTTACTTGCCTTGATGCTGACCGGTCTCTATGCCGCATGGACTCATACGACCGTTGAGGGTAACATCCTTATCTTGTTTATTGCCGCGCTCGTTATTTCTGCGCTCTTTACGACGAGAAAACGGTTCATCCCCCTCGAACCTAAACGCATTGCTTATGCTATCGCCTACATACCATATATGTTCTACGCAATTATAAGGGCAAATTTCGATGTCGCTCGGCGTGTCGTCCAGCCCACAATCCCCATAAACCCGGGCATAGTAGAAGTCAGAACAAAACTCAAATCGTCCATAGGAAAAACGGTGCTTGCAAATTCCATCACTCTCACACCGGGCACCCTTTCCGTTGATATAAGAGGCAACAGGCTTTTCATTCATTGGATCGACGTAAGAGACGTCGAGGAAAAGGGCGCCACGGAAGATATCGTTCGTGGTTTCGAACGCTTCCTGGAGGTCATCTTTGGCTGAAACGATCATGTACATAGCCGCATCGATTGCGATGATCGGAGTCTTCACGGCGATGATGAGGTTTATCAAGGGACCAACGGTGGCTGACAGGGCAGTCGCGCTCGACTGTCTTACAGTGATCTCCATATCGCTCATCGTGCTCGTTGGTCTTTTCGCAAAGAGAATGATATATATAGACGTTGCGATGATTTACGGTATCCTGAGCTTCATAGGTGTAGTGGCAATAGCCCGCTACCTCGAAGGGGGATTGTAGATGCTGTACTCGGCGGACGAGAGAAAATCGAAGAGGAGGATGAGTTGGGCGCAGTAAAGATGATAGGTGCGATAATATCGCTCATGGGTTCGATCTTCCTCTTCCTCGGGGCTCTCGGCGTCTTGAGAATGCCCGATACGTACAACCGTATGCAGGCGGGGACTAAGGCGACCACGATGGGGAGCATCCTCACTCTCCTCGGGATAGGGATATACCACCTGCCGTGGCTTCCCCAGTCGCTGATTCTCATCATGTTCATAACGGCGACTAACCCACTTTCTTCCCATGCACTCGCCAGAGCCTCACACTTTTCAGGGATTCCTCTTACTGAGAAGACCGTAGTGGACAGGTTGAGGGAAGAGTACGAAAAAGACGAAGCGGCGGTGAGCAAGGAGGGCGAGAATGAGTAAAGGTGATAATCCTCGCTCGTACCGAGCGCAGCAAAGAAGAGGATGGCACAGAGAAACGGAATCGATGATCGTTTCCCCTTTCGCTTCCTTCACAGCGTGCGTCGCAAACAGGGAGGGCATAGTCCGATGATCCTTGCAGCCGTAATA
>NATK01000093.1 GCA_002085285.1 Candidatus Latescibacteria bacterium 4484_7 | reverse complement strand
CTCGGCATCAAAAGATACAACGTATATAGACCTGGACTATGCACCTCGTGTAATCCGGAGCTTTTCTACTCGTACAGGCGTGACCGCGGTGTTACGGGGAGACATTGGACGATGGCCACTATAACCGAAGCATGGTGACCTTTCACCAAATCACCCGGCCCGTCGGTTCCCTCGTTATAGCTTGCTTCTTACAGAATCGAGTTTGCCCTGCATGCTTATCGGCTTGTCTTTGCGATCGTCAACAATTATAGTCGTGAGCACCCTCTTCGCTCCTTCGTCGAACGGCACGTTGTGCAGCTTTTTTATCACATCGAGAACTGCATCGAGCTCTCCCTCTATGATCGTCGCCATAGGGGTCAATTGAAACTTTATCCCTTCCTCTCCTTCGAGCACCTTCTGGCACCGAGCGACATAAGGACTCACACTGGTCGAGCCCGTTCCAATCGGGACTACGGATACGGAAACGACAGCCACAATATACCTCCCAGTCGAAGTTCAGAATTGACTTGGTGGTTGCAAGGGTTTATGATTCACCATATCGAGACAGCTAAAATCGGAGAAAGTTTCTTCGTCACACACGTAATTAATATATCGATTTTTTCATATCAGGCAATAAGTGGAAGAATGAGCAAAGGCGAAAGGCAACAATGAACACAGATAAGGTCAAGCCGTTCATCGTGATGGACATATTGGAGCGGGCACTGAGACTCGAGAAAGAAGGAAGTCCTATAATCCACCTCGAAATCGGCGAACCTGATTTCAGAACGCCCCAGTCAATAATCGACGAAGCAGTCGAATCCCTCAAAAAGGGCCAGACGCATTACACGGACAGCCGCGGAATCATAGAATTGAGAAACGCTATAGCCTCGTATTACTCCAAGAACTACGGTGTCAACGTATCGGAGGAACAGGTGCTGGTCACCATGGGCTCTTCGCCTAGCGGTACTAATCAATTCGCCCTCCAACCCGTCTGGAACTCTGATCGGCAGAGAAGATATGAAAGAAATAGCTGGGCTTGGAGTCCCTGTGATAAGCGACGAGATATACCACGGCCTCGTTTATGACGATAAGCCTCACTCGATACTCGAATTCACAGACAACGCATTCGTTCTGAACGGCTTTTCGAAGCTGTTCGCCATGACGGGTTGGCGTCTAGGCTACATAATAGCGCCAAAGGAGTTCGTGCGCAAAATTCACGTTCTCCTTCAGAATTTCTTCATCTCCCCCAATTCGTTCGTCCAACGGGCAGCGGTCACAGCATTGAACGAAGAACATCCCGAGGTCGAGGAGATGAAGAAACGCTATGACGCAAGGAGACGATTCCTCCTCGAGAAGATGCCCGAACTGGGTATCAAGATCCCTGTTGAACCAAAGGGCGCTTTCTACTTATTTATAAATATGTCGCATATCAACAAGGACTCGTACAATCTTGCAATCGATATCCTGGAGAAGGAAGGAGTCGCCATGACTCCTGGAATAGATTTCGGCTCGAGGGGAGAAGGTTTCCTGAGACTTTCCTACGCAAATTCGATAGAAAACATCTCGGAAGCGGTGAGAAGGTTGAAAAACTACATCGAGGCCAAGGAAACACTGCAAAAACCTTCGTGACATCAGCTCCGCTTAGCCTGAATTCACATCGGTGCGCCGAAGCCCTCGGTCACGGCTAGATCGTGCGCGAGGATGAATAAGGCTCCGCCGCTCGATAGAAGGAGGATCCAAATTGAAAAGAAACATAATTGTCGCAGTTGTATCGGCCGCTGTCGTTTTTTTTGGAACAGGCAACTCTAACGCCTTCCCACTGAACTTCTCTGTGAGCGGCTCAATAGGAATGGGCTACTACAACATGAATGAGCTCAACACGATGGTTCAGCAAATCGCACAGGACAACAAGATACAGATACCCAAGATCAACAAGGGGATCAACGTCGGGCTTCACGGAAGGATCTGGCTCTTCGATATCGCCGCCGTCACAGGCGAGTACGAGCACTTCTGGGCGGAGAGCACGGCCAACCTCGACCCGGTACCGCTGACATTCAAGGCGCCGGCCGACGTCTATTCCATTGGAGTGCTTGCAAAGGCCTACTCCTCCGCATCCGCCTTTGACGTGTGCGTGGGGCTTTCCGGCAACTTTGTAAAATCACAGTACGGTTCGAACATCGGTTCCGGCAGGATATTGCGTGAGTACAAAAGCGACGGCAAAGGAATAACGATCTACACGGAGGTTCATACGAATTTTCTGCATCCGCTCGAAATAGGAACGCAACTCGGCTACAGGTTCATGAAAATCAAGGACTTCAAGGACAAGTTCGATAATAAGCTATATTTCAACCCGGGGTCTACGGCTACGATCGACTACGGCGGATTCTATTTTAATATAATGAGCGGATTCAGAATATAGATATATTGACAAGGCTGTATCCTTTTATTAATTTATCGCATCAATAATTTAATCTCTGCTGCAAAACGGGGCGTTTAACCAGAAGGTGTAGGATGAAACTTTCCACCAAGATAAAGAAATCGGCAATCCTTTTGGATATGAAGGCCACAAACAAGGACGAAGCCCTGAAGGAACTGGTCGATCTGTTGTGTTCAGCCTATTCGCTCGACAAGAAGGACGAGATTCTCGAAGCGATAAGAAAGAGGGAGAAGAAACAGAGCACCGGCATCGGTATGGGGCTCGCTCTTCCGCACGCAAAGACAGCGGCAGTGGACAAGCTCTATGTAGCTTTCGGCAGATCGAACACCGGATTGGATTTCGATTGCCCGACCGGAGAAAAGGCCCACCTTTTCTTCATCCTCGTTTCACCCCTCGACGTCTCGGGCCCTCACATCAAAGCCCTTGCGGGTATATCGAGGATGATAAAACACGAAGATTTCAGAACCGCCCTTATGACCGTTAAAAACGAAGACGAATTCATTGAAATCGTGAAAGAGAGCGAAGAGAAATATCTTTAGAAATCGAGTGGCCGACGCTTCTTTTCTTTATGGGTCTCTTCGTCATCGTAGGGGAACTGGAGAAGGCAGAAACCATCGAGTGGCTAGCAGGCGAAGTGTTGAAGCTTACGGACAATATGGTACTGCTGAGCATATGCATCCTCTGGGGATCCGCCTTCTATCTTCGGTTCTCGACAATATCCCTTTCGTCACGGCGATGATTCCACTGATCCTAAAGATCGGCACACAGCTCTTCCCCAATACGGGAGGACTGGACGAGGCGGCTTACCATTCGTACCTGATCAAGGAATCGCTGCCGCTGTGGTGAAATCTGGTACTGGGCACATGCCTGGGAGGAAACGGCACGATAATCGGTGCCTCTGCGAATGTCGTCGCCGCCGGATTCAGCGAGAAAACGAGGAGCCCCTTGAACTTCAAAAACTACTTGAGTTACGGTTTTCCGATGATGCTCGTATCCATTGCACTCTCGAGTGCCTATATCTACCTGAGATATCTTTATAAATAGAAAAAGAACGCAGCATCGCCGACGCTCGACACTTTTTATGCAGTAGCTTCCTGCCGGCTCATTACCGCTCTCATCGAACCCACTAAATCGTCGGCCAGCTCGTAAAGATGTTTACAGGGCCAATGAATGAAAAAAGGGGCGAAGCTCTCTTCTCTCTTCACCCCTTTGATCGCTTCTCATCATGCCAGGCGTCGGGCCTCGGCATAAGACGCCATCTATGCTATTGCATTCTGTTCATGCGCGGGCAGGGCCTTTTTCCCCTACTCATTCCGCCACCCATCATACCCTTACCCATACATTTGCCCATCATGCCCCTTCCCATCATCCTCTTATGCATCTCCCCCATTCTTTCCATCGGCATTCTGGAGACGAGCTTCTTCCACTGCTCGGGCGTAAGCACCTTCTTCAATTCAAATAGATGATCGATCTTCTTTTTGGCCAATAAAGCCTTTACATCACCTATCTTGCCGAGAATCGAATCGATGTTCTTTCTCGAAGGCTCAGCCTTCATCAGCTCCTGCCTCAGCATCAAGTTGAGCTTCTTCACCTTTGCCCTGGGTTCGACCACATCCATCTGGTGGTTCACCTTAAGCTCGGCGATCTTGGCCTTCTGATCCTCGTTGAGATTCAACCAATTCATATCGGGGTTCATCGGGCCGGCAGCGAACGCCGATACTGTAAAAAGCAACATACCGGCCGCCAACGCTACTGCAAACATCTTCCTCTTCATAACAACAGACCTCCCTTTCTCATCCTTCTAAGGTGCGGTCTGTGCCCACCCGGGCACGGACCTTTGTGATCCATCCTGCATCTGAGCATCTCGAGAAACTCTCTTCTCTGCTCAGGCGGCAGAATCTTCCGAATCTTCAAGAGCCTTTTTACGACAAGGCCCTCGAGTTGACCCTGGATTGCAGAGATTTCATCAATTCTCTCTAGGATTTCTCCTTCATCGGGATTGTCTTTCGAGAGAAGTTCGAAAAGATGTGCGCGAGCCTCAGCGAGCCTTTTTCGAAGTTCCTCCTGTTCTTTACTCGATGAGACAAAAACAGATTCGACTCTTTCAATCTGGTCACGGTCGAGTCCCAGTTCTCTTCCCATCATCCTGCAACGCATCGCCATCAGCCTCTCGGGAGGTACTCCTTCTCCAAGCGGAGACCTCGGAACTCCTCGCCTCATCGCAAACCCGTAGGTCATAGCCCCGATGACTGCGATATTGAAGACAATGGAGATGATCAAAACCGCTTTCCATCTACTATTCATCCTGACCACCCCCCGAAGAGGCAAGCAATGCATTGCCTAAAGAACCTGGAGGATTCTCGCTGAGGTAATCGAGCCCCAACGTTTCCTGGAGAGTCACTTGATCCGAAGAAGTATAAGTATCGACCAGCCTCTTCCCGATATCGATCCCTGCCAGTACGGTAACGATCGAGGCGGCTGCAACAGCCACCTTCAGCCAACGGGGCAAAAAGACATTCGTCCTCTCCTTCGCCGTTGTCTCCGCTATGATCGCTGGAAGAATCGTCCCTGGAACCTCTACCTCGGCCATTCCCCGATACAGCTCGTTTGATTGCTCCGTAAGCGCAAAGAAACGGCTGCAGTCCGGACATACCTCGAGGTGTTTGCTGAGGAGAAGCTCGTCATCCCGGGAGAGCTCGCCGTCAAGCTTCTTCGAAATCATCCTTCTGAATCTCTCGCAATCCATCTTCGGATTTCCTCCTTACCCTGTTAAACGAAGCCGAGGGGAAAATCTTGCAAAAAATTTCGCCAGGCTTACTCCCTGAACCTCTTCAGTTCTTCTGCAAGCCTCTCCCTCGCCCTGAAAATTATCGTCTCAACCGATGAAACGCTCCTTCCCATCACGCTCGCGATCTCCTTGTAAGACATCTGCCTTCCTACTCTGAGCTCCATAGCGATACGCCATTCATCGGGCAGTGTGCGAACAGCCTTAACAAAAGCCTCGTTGAGCTCGAGCGCTTCTATCATTTCCATAGGACCATCGTCATGCAGACCGTGCTCGAATTCGCCGCCGCCGTCGGAGATCTCGTCGATAGAGACCACATCGGCTCGATTCTTCTGCCTGTAATGATCGATCAATAGGTTTCTTGCTATTGAGAAAATGAATGTACGAAACGAAGAACTCTTCCTGTAACCCCTCGCCGACCTGAAGAGCTTTATAAATAACCTCTGCGTGAGATCGGCCGCATCATCCTCCGAATCGGCCGTCCGCAGAAAAAAGTTGTATATCTCACCCTGGTATCTCTCTACCAGTGTTCTAAATGCCGATTCATCACCACTTGCCGTAAGATGCATCAACTCGGCATCATCTTGCATTCAATACCTCTGGATCTATGATCTCCGAAATATCGAATCTTCCCTTTTCATTCCTCCCAACCCTGCAAGCAGCTATTTCGGGATCGTGTTCGAAAAAGAGAATCCAGTTCTCGTCAACCGCCCTACCGAGGATCTCTTTCTTTTCTCTCAACGTATCGAGAGGAAAGTGATCGTACGCCATTATATAGGGTAGGTTTACGTGTGAGGCGAGCGGTATGAGGTCGGCGCAGTAGAGAATCTTCTCGCTGCCACCGTCTATCAGTATGACCTGGTGGCCCGGAGTATGACCGTGTGTAGGGATGAGTCTTATCCCCGGGAGAATCTCTTCTTCGCCTTCTACTAGAACGAGTTTCCCCGCCTCTTCGAGTGGAAGAAAATTCTCGGGGAAAAAGCTCGCACGGTCCTTTTCGTTGGGATGATTTGCCGCTTCCCACTGTTCCCTTTGAACGAAGTGCACTGCGTTGGGCAGGGAGAGCTCGAGCGACCCGTCCGAGTTCCTGTATGTAAAACTACCTGCGTGATCGAAATGCAGATGACTTGCAATTGCGTGCGTGATCGAACCAGGGTCGATACCGAGCCTCTCGAGCGAAGCTCTCAGCCCCGGTGTATCTATCACATAGTTTCTCACCATCTTTTCTCCGAGCTTCGTTCCAGCGCCGCAATCTATCACGAGCTTGAAGCCGTCCCCTTCGACGTAGAGAGCCCTCATCGCCATGTCAATCCTGTTGTTCTCGTCAGCCGGATTCGTTCTGCTCCAGAGCACCTTCGGCACGACACCGAACATCGCTCCACCGTCTAACTTGAAGGTGCCTGTTTCCACAGGCAATGCAATCATCTTGTCCAATTTCATTGATTATCCTCCACTACTACTGCCGTTCCATAGGCTAAAAGTTCGGCTGCTTCCCTCATTATCGACGCCGTGGTAAACCTCGTCGTTACGACGGCATTCGCCCCCAGCGCTCTGGCCTCTTCGATCATCCTGTCTATGGCCTGCTCCCTCGACTCGGCGAGCATCTTGGTATACTCTACAATCTCACCCCCTGTAATGTTCCTCAAAGCTGCAATAAAATCCCAGCCTATGAACCGGGCTCTGATCGTATTTCCTCTCACGAGACCCAAGACCTTTACGATTCTTTTTCCCGGAATCTCGTCCGAAGTCGTTACAAGCATACCTCCTACCTCTCTTCCTGCATGCATCATCTTTTTACGTCTTTGTATCTATCGACCTTGTACTGGTGGCACCTCTCCCTGACGACCGAGACCAGCAACAATAGCACACCGATCAGTATAAAAGCAGCAGCAACTTTTTCCAAGGTCAAAACTCCGAAGGAACGTATCATTTCATAGATCGCATATACTGAGAATATCACGGTGCCAATGAGAATGAAGATCCACGCAACCCTTCTCTCCATCCTCCTGTAGAGACTCTTCCAATAAGTCTTCCAGAATTCATCGGTCGGATCTCTCATCTTGACCCTCCTCGTTATCCTGCCGAGCTCTTCGAACCTTTGAACGGTCCTCGTGCAGTCTTCGCACGACTCGAGGT
>NATK01000092.1 GCA_002085285.1 Candidatus Latescibacteria bacterium 4484_7 | reverse complement strand
TCGATGTTAAAAGCAATAAATACTTTTGAAGGGCAGAAAGAGTATTCTAAATTTGCTTTGAATTTCATACCAAGCAGGATTTTTAGTGCAGTTATAACGTTAGCGATGAGAAAAAGAAAGGTCTATTTTCCATTTTTATCACCTGGAATATTGAGTTCAGTATTTCGTTCTTACGGAATAATTAAATACAATACTATAAGGAATGATTTCCCGGGTCCAATAAAATGTTTAATCCCTGAGGCTAAGATAGTTAAACAATTTGATAGGCGTCTATATAATCATCCTCTTGATCGATTATTTAGTCTTAAAGAAGCTCTTGAATATCCAGGTTATATTGTGCGGATTATTTCAAAATATAGAAAAATTAAGAAAATTTATAAATATCCAAAGCATATAAGAGGACAGGTTGATCATAGTCAATTACGGTCTCCTGTTGAAGGTTTTATAAGGAAACACAGCGATACAGCTGAAAAAAACATTTTTGAAAGTGGAATAGGTAATAGCAATTTCATTAAGGAAAAAAGCAATCAAATTTGTATTAGTGAAATATTAAAAATGGACTTTTCGACTTTAATTGAAGCGTCACTTTCTAAAAAGGATGATTAAATAATCTATAGTAAAATTGTATCTTTTCTATGGTATTGAAGAGCCATTGAATATAGATAAATATTGATATAAATGTAGAGATCTAACTAAAAACATGGCCAATAGGATATAGTGAACGTTTAAATACTGGAACATATGCACCATAACTGATCAGCGATTACAAGTTAAAATTCCCTATATTTTATTCTGGACAAAAAACAAAGTTTGAGTAAGTATATTTCGCAAATACGCATTTATTATCAAGGAGGAACAATGGGCGAAGAAGAGATCAAAAGAAGCAAACTTCCTTCCAATGCATACAGACCCCTCGAGCCCGGTGAAAAGTACGTACCTTTCGTTCCATCGGAGAAGATAATCCCCGAGGTGACTGTCAGGTCGGTCTCGATAGGTATCGTTATGGCATTGATATTCACCGCCGCCGCTGCGTACCTTGGACTCAAGATAGGACAGGTCTTCGAGGCTGCGATTCCCATCGCCATACTGGCTGTCGGGATGGCGGGGATGTTCAAGAGGAAAAGCTCGATCTCGGAGAACGTGATCATCCAATCGATCGGTGCAGCTTCGGGAGTGGTAGTCGCCGGCATGATATTCACCCTGCCGGCACTTTTTATCTTGAAACTCGACTTGCGTTTTTATCAAACGTTTATCTCGGCGCTCCTTGGAGGGTTCCTCGGAGTGCTATTCATCGTTCCCTTGAGGCGATACTTCGTTCGCGAGCAGCACGGATACCTTCCCTTCCCCGAGGGTACTGCCATAGCCGAGGTTTTGGTGACGGGTGAGGGGGGAGGAGAGCAGGCGAAGGTGCTGCTCAAGGCGGCAATCATAGGAGGAATCTACGATTTCTGTGTGGCGACCTTCGGTCTCTGGAGAGAGGTTGTTTCCACACGAGTCGTACCTTCTCTGGCAATGGTTGCAGACAAAGCGAAGATCGTTCTGAAGCTCAATGCAGGTGCGGCGGTGATGGGCCTCGGGTACATCATCGGGCTCAAGTATGCAGCGATCATAGCTGCTGGCAGCTTTGTCTCATGGCTCGTTTTGATACCTGCGATATGGTATTTCGGGCAGCACATAGGCATACCGATCGGCAGTGCCCATGTTCCTGTGGCACAGATGACCGCCGAGCAGATCTTTAGCAACTATGTACGCCACATCGGCATAGGAGGTATAGCGGCGGCCGGTATCATAGGTATATTGAAATCGAGCAAGATTATCGTTCAGGCATTCACAGTGGGCTTCAAGGAGATGTTCGCAGGGAGAAAGGGCGCTGGCTCCGGGGCGACGGAAAGGGTAGATACGGATCTCTCGATGCCGACGATCATTATACTGATAATCATCGTTCTCTTGAGCATACTGCTTTTCTTCGGATTCGGAGTGGTCGATACATGGAAATTCGCCCTAATAGCTCTCGCAGTTGTAGCAGTGATGAGCTTCTTGTTCACGACCGTTGCTGCAAGGGCAATAGCCATAGTCGGGATGAACCCCGTATCCGGCATGACCCTCATGACGCTGATACTCACGAGTGTAATTCTCGTAAAGGCAGGTCTTTCGGGAAGGGCGGGGATGCTCTCGGCGCTCATAATAGGAGGTGTCGTCTGCACGGCCCTCTCCACGGCCGGCTCGTTCATAACCGATCTAAAGGTAGGCTATTGGCTCGGCACGACGCCGAGGAATCAGGAGAAGCTCAAATTCGTGGGCATTCTCTTTTCGGCACTGGCCGTAACAGGTGTCCTTATCCTGCTGAACAAGGTTTACGGATTCACTGGACCCCGCGCCCTCGCAGCACCTCAAGCCAATGCGATGGCCGCCGTCATCAAGACGCTCATGGAAAAGACCGCTGCTCCCTGGGGATTGTACACCGCTGGGATATTCATGGCGATCATCATGGAGATGATCCACGTGCCTCCGCTAGCGTTCGCTCTGGGTATGTATCTGCCGATAGAGCTCAATACGCCGGTTCTGGTGGGCGGATTGATCTCGTACCTCGTATCGACGAGCAGCAAGAACGAGACGGTAAATACGAAAAGGAAGGAAAGAGGTACGTTGATAGCATCGGGTTTCATAGCGGGCGGCGCCTTGATGGGAGTGGTGAGTGCTCTTATCGCCCTGCCGGGCTGGGACAAAAAACTCAACGTCGGCCTTGCGGCGAAGCCGGCTGGGGAGATACTGAGCATTGTTCTGTTTACCATACTTTGCATATACCTATATTACGATGCCAAGCGGGGCGCAGAGGAAAACGAGGCCCGATGAGATCGGCTGCGTAGAGATGAGTTTTTTAGGCAGGGCTTTTGCGAGGGTTGTATACGCACTGGACAGACTCTTTCCTGCGGTCAGGGTAGGGGGAAGGGGATCGGCGTCTGATTATGCCGAGTGGGAGTTCGAGTCGGGAAAGAGGCTGATAGCGGACTATCACCGTTTTCTCGGCTTTCTCGGTGGCAAGAGGATCCTCGACATAGGCTGCGGCTACGGAGGAAAGACACTTGCCTACTCTGAATCAGGCGCGGAGGCGTACGGGGTCGACATCGTTCCGGGCAACATCGCGGGCGCCGTGGAATATTCGAAGAGATTCCCTGAGATAACTCCGCCTCGCTTTATTCTGGCCAGTGCCGACCTTTTGCCATTTGCCGATTCCACATTTGACCTCGTCATTGCGAACGACTCGATGGAGCATTTCAGCAATCCGGAAAAGGCCCTGCACGAAATCACGAGGGTGGTGAAAGAAGGCGGCTACGTAGTGCTCTTCTTCACGCCCTGGTCTTCGCCTCTCGGGTCGCACCTGTACGATTTGCTTAAGACTCCCTGGTGCCACCTTATATACCCCGATTGGCTCAAAGAAGAGCTGCTGAGGATAGTGCTCGACGCAAGGGGGGAGAGGGATCCATCTGCAGGCGCTGCAAGGCTCATGGGGGAATATCGAAGCGAGCTGAACAGAATCACGATCTCTCAGTTCAACGGAATCGTAAGTCGCATCCCCGATATAAAGAATGTCTACAGGGAATACAGGCCTTTGAGGTTTGAATGGCTGAGACCTTTTGTGAAGCTTCCCTTTGTCGGCAAGTTTTTCGTCAATACCGTTGTGAGCGTTTTGAAGAAGAAACACGGGCCATAGAGGGTGTGCTCGGAGTCCGACGGGCGCAGGGGAAGAGGCCGCCTCTATTTTTTTCTGCTTTTTTGCCCTGTACTTGTTTATATTGGTATTTGCGATGGTCGCCGTCCGATAGAGCAACTTGAGAAATATCCAATGATGAGGCAGGCGGCAGGCTGTACTTGACGGTGGATTGCCATTGTGTTAAATCTACCACATATCGAATCGACGGGAGTACCTATGAGGGATTTTGCTCTGAAGACATATTTCGTGTTGTTTCTCGTGTTCCTGGTTTCGTGCAGCTCGGATCCGGAGGGGCCGGTTTCCAAAAAGTTCATGGATGACGGGAGCTACCCCGTGAAGGCGGGGAGCACGTTCGTGGTGAAGGTTCCTGTAAACGCGGTAAGTGTTCCCTTCCCGGTTTCGACGGGGAACAGGCCGCTGCTCGGTCTGGGCAGGATAAAGGATGTGAGCTACAGGGCGATTCTCATTAAGTTCGATTTTACCTCAGCCGACACGATACTGCAAAAGAATGTGACGAGCGCCCATCTCGAGCTGCCCGTCGCTTCACCTGACAGTTCCAAGATCGGCTTCGAGATCTACGAGCTCTCCGCCGATTTCAGCGAAGGGGACACGATCGCGGCAATACCGGATCACGCCTCCGCTCCGATCCCCGACTCAATCGGTGGAACGGAGAGGACGCTAGATGTGGCGACCACCTCGTTCACGATAGATGTTTCGATGGTGAGCGACTGGCTGAACGGCGGGGGTGAAAGGTCTTTCGTGCTCGTCGCGAACGAACCAGATTCGAGCGGTCTGATAGAGATGAATGCACGCGAGATGGGAATCGACCCAATAGTAATAAGGGTCGATTTCGACGACGGTACCGAGGCCGTCTATGCAGTGAAGGAAGATTACAACATCATCACAGCAGAAGCCGACTCGCTCGATTGCATAGGGGGAGTGGCTACGAGGACATACTTCACTTTCGACCTCTCTTCTGTGAACGACAGCGCGATGGTGCACGCTTCTTTTCTCGTGCTGAACGTAGACGGTTCGGGAGGGTTTGGTGCTACTGCCGGAGACAAATATGCTCTGGGATTCGACAACACGTTTCTATACTATCTCTACGCTCCCGTTTCCGCAGATGTGAATTCGGAAGGGTTCAAAGAGGGCAAGGGAGTCGACAGAAGCTCTTTTATCCCAAACGTCGATAACATCGTCAGGTGTAACCTGAGGGGGTACATACCCGATGTCATTAGAGGAGCGAGGAAGAACACCGGACTCGTTTTCCAGTCGGATCAGGAGGCTACAAGGGTTCAGGAAACGGTCTTCAAGAGCGCAGGGGCTGAAGCGCCTTATATCGAGATTATATATTCATTGCCAGGGAAATTTGGTTCGGGGGAATGAGGATTGTAATGAATGCGAAGAGATTGGTAGCAGCATCGATAGGCCTATTTCTCTTGGTTCTTTATGCGGAACAGACGACAGGCCAATCGATTTACGGCCTGAACTACCTGGGTGAACACAGGATGCGCGGCGGCTCACGCTATTCGGCTCTGGGATTCTCGGGGTTGGCGATTCCGGATTCGCTTTCGATCCTCACACAGAACGCCGCCTCCATTGCGGATATAAAGAGGTTCACGTTCTCTGTGAATCAGTTTCTCTCGATGAGCAGGATAGGCAGTGACAAATATTCATCGAACCAGAACAGGTTCGAAGTGCCCTCTATGATGATCGCAGCTCCTCTGAGAAAAGGCCTCGTATTCGCCTTGGGGTATAGATCGCGATTCGTAGGCAAGGGTGATTTTTCGTTCACGAGAGACGTCCCCGACATTCCCGTTCCATATGAAGTCTACAAGCACCGCAGCAGCCTCTTCACCGTCCCCGTTACGATCTCCGCGAAGCTCTGGGGAGTGTTGAATCTCGCCGGCGAGCTGCAGATCGAAAGGGGATCTATCAAAGACGAGACTACGGTGAGGTTCACCGAAGAAGAACTCTACCATCCTGCAATCTCGAGACTGAATAGGAATTTCTATGGGACCTCCTGGAGCGTATCGGCGCTGTGGAAGGCGAAGGAATGGTTGTCTTTGGGAGCCGTTTTCGACGCAGGCGTCGATTACGGGATCGATGAGGTGTACAAGTTCTCCAGGACCGATTTCGATTCGCTCTCACATGCAGATTTTTCTCTGCCACCGGCATTTGCACTGGGCGCTGCTGTTAAGGTAAGGGACAGATGGTGGATCAGCACTACGTATTGGCGAAGGAATGCGCCTGAGGCGTCGATCTTCGATGAGTTCTCCGGCAGACTCGAAGCCGAAGAGGTCGTTTCTTTCGGTCTCGAGAGGAGAATGTCTCAGTCAGGCGGGTTCTTAAGAAGGCTTCCTGTTAGGTTGGGATTTTATCAGGATCGCTGGCATATCGAAATCCCGGGCGGTGAGCCTGTCTTCTCGAGATTTGTAACATTGGGGACTGCCGTAAAGATGCCGGGCGGCCCCGGTGTCATCAACCTCGATATTGAATATGGGCAGAACGGCTCGAGTGTACGTAACGGCGTGTCCGAGAAGATGGTGCGTTTCGGAATCGGTATCAGCGTTTCGGAGAAGTGGTCGAAGAGACGCAGCGAATGGTAGTGGAGTTTTTTCCGAACCGATCATATTTGAAAGCGGATCGATGGAAACATCTCTTATGGAGGGATGAAGATTGAGCGTGAAGAC
>NATK01000091.1 GCA_002085285.1 Candidatus Latescibacteria bacterium 4484_7 | reverse complement strand
TCAATATAATAACTCGTGATGCGGACGAGCCGTTCAGCGCCGATTTCAAGGTGGGGAGAGGCAGCTTCAGCACATTCGTTTCGACGGCAAGGGCGGCTGGCAGGAAAGGCGGATTCTTTGGGGCCTTAAGCGCAGACTACAGGCGTTCGGACGGGCATGTAGGACATTCGGACTACAGGGGCAAGGATTTTCATTTGAAGGGCGGAGTCGACATCTCAAGCAACTTCAAGCTGACGATGTCAGCCAAGTATTTCGACGGCTACAAGGCGGAGCCTTTGAGGATCACCGATTTCCCCGAGATGACGGCGGACACGTGGAACGATTATGCGAGAGGAGGGGTTGACCTGAGGCTGAACGGCAGGGTCGCTTCGAGTGACATCGAAGCTCTCTATTACAGAAATTTCGGCGAGCACAAATTTTCGGATGGTTTTCATTCGAAGGATGCTACAGATGGCTTTAACGTGCATCTTGCAGCAAGACCGATAAGTTTTCTCTCCCTAAAGGGGGGCATCGATTATACGTATCAGCAGGGCAAGTCATTGTCGGAGCCAGTGGGGAATTGGAACAAGTGGGAGGCGGGAGCTTATCTTCTCACTGAAATGAATGCTGGTGAGAGAGTCGTCTTCTCGGGAGGTACGAGATACGATAGGGACAAGGTCTCAGGGAGCATGCTGCTTCCATCGGCAGGGATTCTCGTGCACCCGCTCAAAGAGACTACGCTGAGGGCGTTCGTATCCAGGGGATTCAGAACGCCCCAGATCAGCGAGCTCTACATGTACCCCGTCTCGAATGAGCGTTTGAAGGCCGAAACGATCCTGGATTACGAGGTGGGAGTGCGGCAGAAGATTCACGAGAAGGCATTCTTCGACCTGTCGCTTTTCAGAATGGACGGCAAGAATCTCATAAAGGTGTGTAAGAACGAATCGCCCCCTCCTATGTTTATCTTCGAGAACGCGCAGTCCTTCAGGTTCGACGGTATCGAAACGCTGTTGGACATCATTCCATGCAGGTTCCTGGAGAGTTCTATTTCATACACTTATCTCGATGTCGGCGATTTGACGAGGGGCAGACCGGGGAGAAAACTTGATGTATCCGTGACATTGAAGTACAATCACGCCATGATGCGTATTTCCGGTTCCTACGTGGGAGACTATTACGCCGACGATTACCACATGGATAGGATTGACTCGTACAATGTGCTCGATCTCTATTCGGAAGCGCGTCTTTTCAAGGGAGCCGCCGTCTACTTTGGAGTGGACAATCTCTTGAACGCCGATTACTCGGTCTATGCCGATATACCGGGAGGTATAGCAGGACTCTATAAAATGCCCGGGAGAAGCTTCATGATGGGAGTCAAGTACAGCTACTGAACTTTGCCTGGAGCCTGGAGTGAGCGGTTCAGTCCGAAGGAAATCTATCGACAGATCGGTGCCGGCGGCTTTCTTTTGTAACAGCAATGTGCAGGTCGATTTCAAATGTCAGGAGGAAACGATGGCCGGTATAAAGAGGATTCTGTTCACGACGGACTTTTCCGAGTTCGCCAATCATGCACTCAAATATGCTATAGGAATGGCGAAGGTTTTTGATGCGGAGCTCACAATGCTCCATGCAGTTACTGTTTATAGAGGGGAAGAAGGTACCGAGGAGAAGGACAAGTTTCCTTCGCTCGACAGGTATTGCGAAGAGGTCGAAAGCGATGCGAACGGTCGATTCGAGATCTGCATCGCCGATATGGGAGATGCGGGGATAAAGGTTGCAAAGGAGGTTGTTCGGGGCAAATCGCCGCATGCAGCAATCCTCGATTACCTGCGGAAGAACAACGATATCGGCATGGTGGTAATGTCGACTCACGGACGCGGCGGCCTTTCCCATGTTCTCGTCGGCAGTGTGACGGAGAACGTCATAAGGTATGCCGGCATACCGGTATTAGCCGTCAAGAAAACAGAGCACGAGACTACTGATCCGGAGACAGGCGAGGTCATCATAAAGAAGATCCTCTTCCCGCTCGATTTTTCCAGGGAATCGTTGAGGCCTCTGGAGCTCGTGAAGTCGGTCGCGGGCAAGTATGGTGCTGAGGTGATCGTATTTCATTCGATCGATGTAGAGGTGCCTCCGATATATTACACCTCGGGGATAGACTCGATACTTCAGCTCGATCCCGATATAAAGGTTCGAGTGGAAAAGAGGATGAAGGAAATGATTGGAGACACCTTGTCGGCCATCCCCGTTCGTTTTCTCGTCTCGGATGGAAGGGCGGTCGAACAGATAAGAGAGCAGGTGATGAAGGAACGAGTCGATCTCGTTGCGATGTCTTCGAGCGGTTCTCACGGAATAGGGGAATTTTTCTTCGGAAGCACTGCAACACGTGTTATCCAGAAAGCAATCTGCCCGGTGCTAGTCGTATAGAGTGCGATGCTTTAAGGCCACTAGGCGGTGCGGCTCCGAAGATTCCCCGAGCCTTAAGAATTTCTCTCATTTTCGGGAGAGCTTGAATCCCTGGGGGATTTTTTCTTCGGCGGCACTGAAAAGTGCTCGGTGCGCACCGTCTTTTTCAACGGCTTTGTTCTTTGGTTGAAATGCCTTCGGTCGTTTCCGCCTGATTCACCCCGGGCAGCATTCTGTAAATTATGTAAGCGAGCCAACCGAGCACAGCACCTATCGAAACACCTGCTGCGACATCCAGCGGCCAATGAACCCCGATATATATGCGTGAAAGCGCTACGAGTGCTGCTAGTGTGAGAAACGCAACGAGGAACCTTCTATAGACGAGACCGAGAAAGAGCATCGATGGGGTAATGTTCGCCGAGTGCCCCGATGGAAAGGAAAACGAGCTCTTGTAACTCTGCGTGACATGAGCCGGTGTCGTGATCCACCCTTCGCTCCCATACCAGAGATGAACTCGACCAAGTATGTCGCACGGTCTCGTCCGGCTTACGAGAGGCTTTATCAGATGACTCGTCAACTGGTCGGAAGATACTATGAAAACTATGAGAACGAGCGCAACCCATCTGCCCCGAGTTCCTCCGAAGAGAACGAGGGCCGACCATACGAAGATTACGAAGAATTTCCAGCGCCTGAAATCGGTCACAAGGGGCATAATCCTATCGAGTGCGGGGTTGATGATTCCACTGTTCAAAAGCCTGAACGTCTTTATCTCGAGTGTGGCGGCACCAGCATTCTTTCCATGGCCGAAAGATGCGCATAGAGAGAGAATGACGGCGATCGCTACTGCTACCGTCACCATAAACACGGTTTTCTCTCTTCTCGTTATCAATTGGCGGTTCCTCCTCAACGATGATATTTAAGCGATGCCCGGAGGTATCTCAAGAAAATTAATTTTTGAATGCCGCATCTACGGTGTTTTGAGAAATGGCCGAAATGGTGTTTTTGGAGCCGGCCGAAGCGGATATCGTGGATTCGGATCCAGAGGTTTCGATCGAGTCTTCGGCTTCGGTTTTTACCCTCAGGCCGACTCTGACGCCTGCGACGAGTTCGTTGTACACCGAAGCGACCACACGGCTCGATGTGAGCCAGTCGTATCGCCGGGCCCTCGATTCCGCCTCGGCTGAGAGCATGCGTCGCATTGGTTCGTCATTCATGAGGAGCAGCATTGCTTCGGACAGCCTGGCGGGGTCGGCTGGAGGGACTATGATGCCTGCTCCTTCAGCCACTTCTCTGCAGCTTCCCACGTCGGTTGCGACAACAGGGAGACCGCAAGCCATAGCCTCGACGAGCACCTTCGGGAACCCCTCGGTGACTGAGGAAAGAACGAAGAAGCGGCAGATGTTCATGAGCTCTGCAATCTCCTCGTGATTCCTTCTTCCTACGAGCTCGACTATGCCTTCGAGCCGCTTCTCGGCGATGAGCCTCTCGAGCTTGCCGCGCTCGGGCCCCTCGCCGACTACGATCAATTTCCAGCCGTTCTCGCGAACCCTCGAGAAGGCTTCGATAAGGTGTTCATATCCCTTCTGCCACCTGAGATTCCCCACAGCAACGACGATATCTTCTCTCGGCAACCCTTCGTTCTTGAAGATCGATCTGTCCACTCCGTTTGGCGTGTAATGGATCACGTCTTCATCGAGGAAAGCGAGGAGGTCCTTTTCCATGGCCCTCGAAACGTAGAAGAATCTGTCAACGATTCTTCTGAGAAGCCTCTTGAGCAAAACGCTCCGCTTTATCCTCACGAGGTCGGAGCCGTGCAGTGTGTAGCAGATCTTCGAGCGCAGAAAGAGCCTTGCGAATAGGGCGTGAGGCAGATAGAGGGGTGAATGGATATGAACTATTCGAGGTCTGAAGGCGAGCAAACAGGGGATCGACATAATGAAGAATTTAAGTATGCCCACGACCTTGATCAGTGCCGTCGCCGGTTCGATGCGCTCGGAGAACGCAGGGCTCGGGTAATCTATCGCTGCAAGAGTCACCCCGTCGGGCGCGGACAACAGCCCCGGCACCTTTCGTGTCAGATAGAGTGTTCGAGCGTCGATATCCGCGGCGAGACGATAGGATGGTAGCCCCGTTCCAGGCGATTGTGCCGTTGGGAACGTTGCGATCCTGCATATTCTAAGTTCGTTGTCATTGTTCATCGAGCAGCCCTCGTGCGCTGATCAGGCTCTGTCAATAATATGTGGCTCTTCTCGGTATTTTGCCCTTTCTTATCGTCAGGGCGATCCGTGTCATTGAGAACGAGAAGAGTAACACCGCATACCCCGTTATGAGCCAGCCCCTCGAGTCGAACTTCAAGTACGAATCGGCGATCAAAGCGAGAAGGTAGAGATTGAGAAACGTCTGAACGCTCGTAAGGTGAACCGGCAGCAGCAGGGCCTTTTTTATCCATGGTGCCAGGTTGCTCCGCTCCTCTCTGCGTCGTCCCTCTTCGATCTCTTCGCGTGAAGATTTGCCGAAGTTTGCCCTGAACCAGCAGTCGCAAGAGGCCCTGTTCATCGTGTTTGCGAGAACGAGGACGAAGCCTGCCGCAAACGCCCATGCGTGTCCCGAATCGAAGTAGTACCTCGCAGATATGATGAACAGGAGCAGATCGTATATGAAGTAGTGAGCGAGGTAGTCGAGGTAGGCTCCTATCGAGGAGAAGGTGTTTCTGTATCTTGCCACCTCTCCGTCGGAGACGTCGAAAATCACGTGTAGTCTGTGGAGGACGTAACCAGTGAGAGCCCAGCGGATCCCCGGCCCGAGGAATGCGAATGCGGAGAGGACGCCTGTCACGATGAATATGTATGTGACCTGATTGGCCGAAAGATTCATCGCGAGAAAGAGCTTTGTAAAGTATATAGATACGCGCGAGGCGAAGAGCATCGTCTTTTTGTTATCCTCGTCGTTTTCCCTTCTGCAGATCTCCCTGAGTTCTGCTGTCGATTCCATCTTCTTTTCTCCTTGTCAAGCATTGACTATTTCTGATGCATACTTGTTGATGTGTTCCCTTATGAAGGATAGGTCTGAATGGAAATCTATCTCCGCCCAGTCGTCCGGCGAACATTCGTAAGTGTGCACGGGGTATCCCTTGTCCATGATCCGCTGGAGGGCGGCGAGGTAGAAGATCTTCTTGCCCTCTTCCTGTCTTACCATTCTTTCGAGTGTCTCGGAGATGATGAGTCGGCCCTTGCGCTTGAACTGCATCATACCGATCGATTCACCGTTCGCTTCTTCAAGAGGGATCTCTTTGCTCACCTTTAGAACGAGCTCGCCGTCGGTGACTACCTTCATGTCGTCGGGGTCGTAGTTTTCCTTGCGGTCTATTACCATCGTGATATCGTGATTCGATTGGAGAAGCCCTTCGAGCACATGAGGCTTGAATACGTCATCGCCGTTCACAAGAACGAAGTTCTCGGATGTTTCTCTTATCGCCATCCATGCTGAGATGAGATTGTTGCTCGTTGCAAAGAACGGGTTGTAGCATATAGTGATGTCGAGAGAGCTTATGTCTTTGACCTTTGCCTCGATCTGCTCGGTCTTGTAACCTGTCACTATTGTTACGTCCTTTATGCCTACCTTCTCGATGTTCTCGAGCTGGCTTTCGAGAACCGTCGTTCCTCCGCCGAGTTCGAGAAGGCTCTTTGGGGTGTTTTTAGTCATGGGGTATAGCCGTTCACCTTTTCCTGCGGCAAGAATAATCACTCTCATTTTTTCTCCTTTCTTCACACGACTGCCGGTGTGCGGTCCGCCCCTGCAGCTCCTTCAAAGGTTCGAGAACTGGCGACACCGCTGTACGAATCGATATACTCCCTGTGCCAGAGCTCGAGGTTTAGGAGCATCCACAGCTTGAGAGCGTCGGCGTGTGTCTTTGAAAGCCTCTCTCAGGATATATTTGGTTATGTCCATCGTTTCACTGATCTCGTCGCTCGTCAGGAATGCCGACATCAATCGGTGCATTTCGCTCTTCCACCTGAGCTTGTAGTGCAGTGGAATATTGAAGACGAACTCGACAAGCTCGTGGTCGACGAACGGTACCCTCGCCTCGACGGCAGTCGCCATTGTCGTCATATCTACGCGCATGAGGAGGTTTTCGAGGTGGATCGTCTGAAATGCATAGAGGATCTTTTCGTAGTGATTGAGGCCGTTCGAGCCTTCGAGTATGGATGTGAATGTCTCGTGCGAACGTCTCGGCGCTGCAGCGGTCGAGACGAACTCTGGATTCAGGAGTCTTTTTTCGTCTTCTGCCGAGAACCAGCGGTACTTCCGTAGGAAATGGTCCGTTTTGCCTTCGAAGGTGCTCGTGCCGTATATATCTTCGACCTTCGAGAGAAATTCCGACGCCGGGCCATCAACGATCTCCGGGTGGCGGCGCAGGAATAATGTGCGTTCGTAATCGAATGGACTGCGAAAGATGCGACCATAACCGGCGAAGAGCTCGTCTGCGCCCTCGCCGGAAAGCACAACGGTTATATTCTTCTTGAGCTCCTTTGACATCAAGTAGAGCGGAACTTCGTTGGCAACGGAGAGAGGGGCGTCCTTGTAGCGGATGAGCCGGGTCATGTGCTCAATGTAGTCGGTTTCCTCTATCCTGATCTCCTTGTGGTTGGTTTTGTGCATCCTCGCCACCTCAATGGCGTAGCCCATCTCGTTGAAGCCATTTTCATCGAATCCTATTGTATAGGTTCTCACCGGCTCTTTCATTGCCCCGGCCATCACGGCGACGACGATCGAGCTGTCGAGTCCGCCGCTGAGGTAGGCGCCGAGAGGAACATCGCTTGCAAGGCGCTTTTCGACAGCTTTTGTGACGAGCTCTCTAACCTTTTTCAGGTAGTATGCTTCGCCCCGGTCTCTCTTCTCCTTGTTTATGGGCAGCCGCCAATATTTCCTTGTTCTGATTCCGTCGCCGTCAGCAACGAGTATCGTACCCGGGGGGAGCTTGTCGATCCCCTCAAAGAGGGTGCCGCCTCCGACTACCGTTCTGAAGCTCAGGTAGCTCAATACGGCCTCTTTATCGACGGCCGTCGGAAAGCCAGGGTAGGTGAGTATCGATTTGGGTTCGGATGCAAAGACGATCGAATCGTCGAATAGAGAGAAATAGAGCGGTTTTATACCGAGCCTGTCTCTGGCAAGAACCAGCCGTCTGCGAGGTCCGTCCCAGAGAGCAGCTGCGAACATTCCGTTGAGATACTCAGCGAAGGAGAGCCCCCACTGTTCGTAGGCATGAATGATAACCTCGCTGTCAGAGTTTGTCTTGAATCTGTGCCCGTACGATTTGAGCCTTCTTCTAAGACTTTTGTAGTTGTATATCTCGCCGTTTACCACAAGCCATATTTGACCGCCGCCGTCCGACATGGGCTGATGTCCTGTCTCGAGGTCGATGATCGAAAGTCTTCTGTGTCCGAGGGCCAGGTTGCCCTCGAGATGCACGCCACGATCATCGGGCCCTCTGTGACTGAGAAGATCGGTCATCCGATCGATCAGCCTGGCATCGACTCTTCTGCAGGGATCGAAATGGTAAATTCCTGCTATTCCGCACATGGCGCTCCTTCCCCCTTTTTACCTTTCTTCGATTCATTCGTGTGGGACTTTAGTCTTTTCGGTGCCTTTGGGACCTTTGCTCTATTTTTTCCATAATCGTTCAAGAATATCAGTCGTCTGTCGATATTAAGGTCTAGAGGCCTGACTCTGGCGGCACGAACGCTGCGAGGTAGGCGGTACAGCAGCGCGGCACAACCGCGGTGCCATGGCGGATTTCCGGGCGGTGCAAGGTCCACGAAGTTGCCGCCGGCCATTGCATCGCTTCGGGCGGTGCACGGTTCATGAAGCTATCGCCGGCCACCGCGGTGCCATGGCGGACTCCCGGGCGGTGCAAGGTCCACAAAACCATCGCCGGCCTTTGATGAAAGGTGATCGAATGTGTGGGATTTGCGGTTTTGTTTCGATGGACAAGAGCTGGGGCAGGGAAACGATCGATGACATGTGCAGTGCCCTCGTCCACAGGGGTCCTGACAGCTCGGGGAGTTACCTGAACAATCATCACGGTTCGAGTCCGGCAGTAAAGCTCGAGCGTGGAGGTATAGGCCTCGGGCACAGAAGATTGTCCATAATCGATCTCTCCGCCGCCGCCTCCCAGCCAATGAAGAACGAAGATGGCTCTGTCTGGCTCGTTTTCAATGGAGAGATCTATAATTACCGAGAGCTCAAGGTTCAGCTCGAGGAGCGGGGGCATTTCTTTTCGACACTCACCGACAGCGAGGTCATAGTGCACGGCTACGAGGAGTGGGGTGAGGGGGTCGTCGACAGGCTCAATGGAATGTTTGCATTCGCCGTCTGGGACGCGGCGCGTGGGAAGCTGATGCTTGCGCGGGACCGTGTCGGCATAAAGCCACTCTATGTATATCCGAGCGGCGGAACACTGCTCTTTGCAAGCGAGATCGGTGCTCTGCGTATGCACCCTCTTTTCGAAGACGAGATAGACAGAGCGGGATTATTCGATCTGCTCGTGTTGTCTTATGTGCCGTCGCCCCATACGCTTTTCAAAGGAACGAGGCGTCTTTTGCCTGGCACGTACATGGTCTGGCGCAACGGCCAGACCTATGAGAGGCGCTATTGGTGCGCACAGGATGGAGACACGTTCGGTGCAAGAGAGGGCTCGTTTGAAGAGGCGCTCGAAGAGATCGATCGCCTGATCGGCGATTCGGTATCGAAGAGGCTCATAAGCGACGTGCCGCTCGGCGCCTTTCTCAGCGGCGGGATAGATTCGAGCCTTGTGGTTGCATTGATGAAGAGGTTCTCGAAGGATGTCCGAACCTTCTCCATAGGATTCGACGATGACGAATTCGATGAGAGCCGCTATGCATCTCTCGTTGCCGAGCACCTCGGGACGAACCACACCGAGTTCATTCTCGAGCCGAGAATCACCGAGGGACTTCTTTCAGAAGTTATAGGAGCTATGGATGAGCCGATCGGCGATCCGTCGGTTGTGCCGACATACCTCGTTTCATCTCTGGCGAAGAAGAACGGCATAACGGTGGCGCTGTCGGGTGACGGTGGCGACGAGCTTTTCTGTGGCTACGAAAGGTACCGGAAGATGCAGAGGCTTTCGGTGCTCTATTCGTTACCAAAATGGGTCAGGCGCACGGGCGCTGCT
>NATK01000090.1 GCA_002085285.1 Candidatus Latescibacteria bacterium 4484_7 | reverse complement strand
CGGCATCGGACAAGCTATCTTCTTTATTCATAACTATATAACTCAATCAAAATAAAATTGCAAAAAAATGCAGCGATTTGTGATTTTGTGGTTGACACAAATATCGAAGTGGGATAAAGTGGGACATGGTGTCATAAAACCAGAGAGGTTTTCGAGTGGAACCAGCATCATTTCCCGGATACGTGGAAAAAGAAAGTGAAAGGTGAGCGATGGAAGAGCCACGCATGGTGAACAGCTTTGTCGGGAACTACACATGCACACTCGATTCCAAGGGAAGAATAATGGTGCCGGCCAAGTTCCGACATGCGATTCCCAGTGAACTGAAGGAGACACTGATAATCAGCAAGGGCAAGGACAACTGTCTGAATCTCTATCCAATGTCGCATTGGAACATGATCATGAAGGAGCTTTCCTCTCTAGAGCCTGGACCCAAGAGGAGAAATCTCGTCAGGTTTTACAGCGATACGTCTCATCAGGTGAACATAGATAGATCGGGCAGGATAGCGATACCAGCCAACTATCTCGAGATGCTCGGCAAACCGAAGCGGGTGGTCGTAGTCGGCGCCTTGACGTACATGGAGATATGGGATCCCGACAGTTACGAAAAGATGAGGGAAGAGGCTGCAAGGACATACATGGAGAGCGATTGGGAATTTTGATTGTGAGGTAAGATGAGGCTATACAAATCGACTAAGAACGGGGTGACGATAATGAGATTGGCCGGTGTCGTTTCGATTAGAGACATGGAAAGTGTTCTCGATTACACCAGAGGGATCGGCGGAGAGATCACCGGCTATTCGATCATAGATTTCGAAGGGGTTTCACACATCAACTATAGGGCATTTCAACTTCTTGAGGGAGAGACAGAGCATAGGGGAAGGATCATATTCAGCGGGCTCAACGACTACATCCTGCAGATATACTCCTTCGTGAGCAGACCGGAATCGGTACAGATATTCAAAGACTGGCAGGCAGCGCTCGAGTTCCTCTCCATGGAAAGGGGAAAGATCATTGAATCCGTCCCCGGGCTCGTGGCCAAGTAGGTTGATGGATAGCAAGGAACATATACCCGTTCTCGTGGACAAGGTGGTGGAATTGCTCGTTAATGAACCAAGAGGGTTTTATGTCGATGCAACGGCAGGCACTGGCGGACACTCCGAGGCGATCCTCGGAGCCGGGACAGACAAGATGAGGCTTCTATGCATAGATTGCGATTCGATGGCACTTGAAAAGGCTCGGGTCAGGCTAAAGCCTTTCGGTGAAAGGGTGACGTTCATTCATGGATATTACAACGATATAGACAGGTATCTCGCAGATCGCAGGGCGGACGGTATTCTGGCGGATCTTGGACTTTCTTCTCTGCAACTCGCCGATGAGAAACGCGGGTTCAGCTACATGGTCGATGCCAGACTCGACATGTCTATGGGTGAAAGGGCACGTTCGGTGATAGAGCTGTTAAACCGTGCTGGTGAGAGAGAGCTTGCCGAGATCATAAAAAGGTACGGGGAGGAAAGAAGAGCGCGCCGTATAGCGAAAAATATCGTCAAGGGGAGGAAGGGCCGTCCTATAGAGACAACCTTTGAATTGAGGAGCATCGTGGAAAGGTCCATAGGCGGGGGTAACCCAATTCCATCCATCTCCCGTGTTTTTCAAGCTCTTCGTATCTGGGCGAACGGAGAGCTTGACAACTTGAACGAGTTTCTCCGCAAGGCGGTGGAATACCTCAACCCCGGAGGCAGACTGGCCGTTCTGAGCTATCATTCGCTCGAGGACAGGATGGTAAAGAGATTCTTCAAAGATGAACAGAAGGGTTGCATCTGTCCACCTGATTTCCCCGAGTGCGTCTGTGGAAGGGAAAAGAGGTTGAGGATCTTGACTCGAAAGGTAATCAGGCCTTCGCAGGAAGAGATCGATTCGAATCCAAGGGCAAGAAGTGCAAGGCTTCGCGTAGCTGAGAGGTTGTGAAATGAAAAAGCTTAATCTGTCGGGGAACGATTTTTCGATAATTGTGAAGCGGGCTCTCGAAGGGAAGATAAGCCCTGTGAGCTTCGTTCTCGTGCTCGGCTTTTTCGCAAGCACGCTGTTGCTGTACATCTCGCTCCACGTATATTTTCTCGATCTGTCCCAGAGGATAGAGGCTGATAGGCTCAAGGCGAACCGCCTGATGAATGAAAAGCTGTATCTGAGCTCGGAATACGACCGACTGACTTCTCCCGAGAAGATCATTCCTGTTGCCGTGAGCTACGGGTTGAAGCCCGCCGGTCCTGAAAATATCAAGAGGGTGGCATTCAGTCGGAAGAACTCTTCTCGCAGAAGGGCTCCGCGCAGGCTGGATAGTGAAATTCGTTTCGTTCAAGCAGGGGTAATTTCTATCAGAGATGAGCGTTAAAGTATCAGAGTGGCGGCTAAAACTCGTATCGATTCTTTCGATCCTAATTCTCTGTGCGATAACTGCGAGATTGTTTCAGGTTCAGGTCTTAAGGCACCGGTATTATCAGAAGAGGGCCGACCTCCAATGGAAACACAAGAAGATCTGGCCAGCAAAAAGAGGTGCGATTTACGACCGAAACGGCGTTCCGCTTGCAGTTACTTATATGACCTATACTGTGGGGGTTACTCCAAAGGACTTTCCAAGGAACAACAAGGAAAAATTGAATACATTGTCGAAGATAACCGGAATAAAACCGATTGCCTTGAGAAAAAAGCTGGCGAGGGACTGTCCCTACATTCCGCTCGCAAGGGACCTCAACCTCACCGAAAGTGATGTCAATGCACTTTCTTCAATGTCTGGTATAAGGCTCGATCCCAACCATGACCGCCTTTACCTGTCAAATGCAGTTCCTCGCCAGCTTGTTGGTTCGGTCGATTACAAGGATAGCGGAGTTTCGGGAATCGAAAAATCGTTCGACCGCTATCTCAAAGGTGACGACGGATGGTTTTTCGAATACCGCGGCGGAGGGAGAAAGAGGTACAGGTTGCTCAACGCTCCCTACCAGAGACCCAAAGACGGCAGCAATCTCGTGCTCACAATAGACGAGAGAGTTCAGAAGATCGTCGATTATGAACTCGACCAAGGTGTCAAGAGATATGGAGCAAGATACGGCGTGGCTATTGTGGTGGATCCTTCTACGGGGTATATAATTGCCCTCTCCGAAAGGGCTGGAGAGAAAGGGGAAATGGAGAAGCTTGATTCTTCTTATTCGGTAAGTTGTATCTACGAGCCCGGTTCGACATTCAAATTGATCACAGACTCCTTTCTTCTCGAGAAGGGCAAAGTGGCGCCAGATGATTCATTTTATGCGGAGAACGGCAAGGCCTCCTTCGATTTCGGCGTGTTTCACGACGATCACGAATACGGCTGGCTATCCTTCAAGGAGTCTTTCGTGTTATCGAGCAATATTTGTACGATTAAGGCCTCGATGTATTCCGATCCTTACGAATTTTACAATTACATTCTGAAGTTCGGATTCGGAGCGAAGAGCGGGGTGATGCTGCCGGCCGAGTCGCGTGGAATGCTTGCCCATCCTAAGAGCTGGTCAAGAAGGACGCTGCCGAGTATTTCGATAGGGCACGAGATAGGTGTTACCCCTATTCAGATGGCGATGGCTTACTGCACTCTGGCCAATGGTGGGAGACTCGTTGTTCCGCAACTCGCATTGAGGGTCGAAGACGGAGCCGGCGGTATAGTGAAGAGGTTCAAACCGATCAAGGTGCGAAGGGTTTTTTCGAAGAGGACTGCGGCGTTGATGAAGGATTTTTGCAGGGATGTCGTGCTAAAAGGCACTGGTAAGAAAGCTGCGGTGAAAGGCCTCGAAGTAGCCGGCAAGACGGGGACGTCGCAGAAGTCAGACGGCAGGAGGTACATGCCCGATAAATACGTGGCGAGTTTCGCTGGTTTTGTTCCTGTGAATAAACCAAAGATGGTATGTCTGGTGATGCTCGATGAGCCGAGATTCCCGTACATCTACGGCGGCGAATCTTCTGCTGTCATCTTCAGCAGGATCGTCGAGGGAATAAACATGACTACTGATATCCTCGACGTTTATCCGGAAGGCAGCATCGCTATCGATTATGGAAAGGATCGAACCGCAGAGGTGCCTTCTTTTATGAGGCTTTCGAAGAGCGAGGCGTTTGCCATGGGAGAAGCAATAGGGCTCACCGTACAGTGTGAGGGGGAGAATGGGTTCGTTTATTCTCAAAAACCGGATCCGGGTACGGTTGTTTCTAAGGGCAGCACTGTCACGTTGCGATTGCATACGGAGAAAAAGGGCGAGGGAATGCTCGTCGCCGTCCCCGATGTAAGAAATATGTCTTTGAGGAAGGCAAGGAGATTGATAATAGGTGCGGGGCTCAAATGCAGGTTCGAGGGTTTCGGAAGTGTTAAGATCCAGAGACCTCGGCCGGGCAGAAAGGTGGCAAGGGGCAGTGAGGTTGCCCTGAAGTGCAGGCCGGCCGTGAAAATCGCAGACAACGGGGGCAGCGGAGGAATGATCAATTGATGATTTCTCGACTGATAGAACAAATCGAGGTGAAAAGCCTGATCGCCTTCAAGGATATGGAGGTCACCGGTATTTCGACCGACTCACGCTCGGTGAAGAAGGGTGAGCTCTTCGTGGCTCTCAGAGGGAGCGAGTTCGATGGGCACAATTTCGTCGATGAAGCAATCTCCAGGGGTGCTGCAGCCCTTCTTGTGGAAAACGAGATTTCGTCTTCTGTGCCGGCTATCGTGGTCGAAGACACTCGAGTGGCTCTTGCAGGGGTTGCGAAGATATTCTACGGCGATCCTGCAAAGAGGCTGACTCTCGTCGGCGTCACTGGAACCAACGGGAAGACATCGACTGTTTTTCTGCTGAAGTCGATTCTCGAAAGGTCGACGGGCAGCGCTGGAATCATTGGAACCATAGGGTTCGGTGCCGGAGATGAGTTCTCGGCTACGACAAACACGACTCCGTCATTGAACGATCTTTATAGGATTCTGGCCGATTTCGCTGGCCAGGGATGCAAGAGCGTTGCCATGGAGGTGAGTTCCCATTCGACCGTTCAGAAGAGGATAGAAGGCCTCGAGTTCGATGTGGGTGTCTTCACCAACATTACGAGGGACCATCTCGATTATCACCAAACTATGGAGAACTACATCGCTGCGAAGGAGCTTCTTGCAAAGAGTCTGGTAGATCCATCGAGGAAGAAGAAGCCAGGTGTGCTTGTTTACAACATCGACGATTCTGCCGTTCGCTCCATAGCCGATAGGTTCAAGGGGGAGAAGCTTTCTTACGGCTTATCGGGAGAGGCCGATTTCACCGCAGTTGACGTAGAGGCTGATATTAACGGGACTGCTTTCGAGTTAAAGACGAACAGTGGCAGCATTGACATCGCATTGAGGCTCCTCGGCACATTTTCGGTATACAATGCCCTGGCGGCCGCGGCGGCTGCGATGGTTGCAGGTGCAGATCTGAACGATATCAAGAAAGGCCTCGAGGCTGTGAGTGGAGTGCCCGGGAGATTTCAGATCATTCATTCGGGCCCGTCTGCACCAGTCGTCGTTGTCGATTACGCCCATACGCCAGATGCCCTTGAGAGGCTCCTCGGCTTTTGCAAGGAACTGGGACCCGAAAGACTGATAACGGTATTCGGAGCAGGGGGTGACAGGGACAGGGGAAAGAGGCCTCTTATGGGACGCATCGCCTACGAGTTAAGCGATACGGTGGTAATAACCGACGACAATCCGAGAACAGAGGATGGTGATGAGATAGCGAGGGAGATTGTCGCGGGGATACCTGGAACGGAAAAACCTGTTCGTATAATAAGGGATAGGAAGGAAGCGGTTTTCCAAGCGATCGATGAGTCGGGGGCGGGCGACATCGTCGTTATTGCGGGCAAAGGTCACGAAGATTATCAGATCGTCGGAACGAAGAAATATCACTTCAGCGACGCGGAGGTTGCTGAAGAGGCTTTGAACTCGAAGAAGGGATAGAGTTGGAACTCCAGTGGGCATCGAAAATAATCGAAGGGATCGGTGGAAAGATCGCCGGTCGTACGGACGGCACCGTGAAAGGGGTTTCGATAGATACGCGAAAGGAATGCGAGGGGACTATCTTCGTTGCACTCCACGGTGAGAGGACCGATGGACATAAGTTCGTCAAAGAGGCGTTAAGAAAGGGTGCGAAGGCTGTCGTTATTGATGGATCGGCTGCTGAAGCTGCTGGTTCGCTGGGCGATTCGGCTCGAGAGGTTGCGATCTTCGCCGTTAGGGATACCTTGAAGGCTCTGCAGAGACTTGCCGCCGAATACAGGAAGCTCATCGGCCCGCGAGTGGTCGCAGTGACGGGCAGCACGGGTAAAACGACTACGAAAGAGATGATCGCTTCGGTCCTTTCGAGACGTTTCAAGGTCCATTCTACACCGGGCAATCTCAACAATCATATCGGACTGCCAGTAACCATTCTGGGTATGGATGGGAGTGAGGAGATTCTCGTCACGGAGATGGGAGCGAGTGCACCGAAAGAGATACATGCTTTAAGTGATATAGCCGGGCCGGATTACGGAGTGGTAACGAATATCGGCCCGGCACACCTCGAATT
>NATK01000089.1 GCA_002085285.1 Candidatus Latescibacteria bacterium 4484_7 | reverse complement strand
CTCCTCAACGATTCGAACGTACCGGCGTCGGTCCACCAGCCATCAAGTATATCCCAGGAAAGCTCACCCATTTCAATGTAGGCGTTGTTAACATCGGTGATCTCGAGCTCTCCCCTCTCCGACGGTTTCAGGGTCTTGATTATATCGAAGACCCTGCTGTCGTACATGTAGATTCCGGTTACGGCATATGGCGATTTGGGGTTCTTCGGTTTCTCCTCGATGGTCACCACTCTGTCGCCGTCGAGTACGGGAACACCGAACCTCGCAGGATCATCGACCTCTTTGAGCAATATCCTCGCCCCTTTATCCTGTCTCTTAAATGCTTCAACCGCCTTCACGATATTCTTCTCTATTATATTGTCACCGAGCATGACGCATATCCTATCACCGGCAGACCAGTATTCGGCAAGTCCGAGTGCCTCTGCGATTCCCCCCTCACCCTCCTGGTAAGTGTAGTTTATATGACCGAGGCCGAAATCCTTGCCGTTCCCCAAGAGGCGGAGAAAATCTCCTGCATTGTTTCCGCCGGTAACGACGAGAATGTCCCTTACTCCAGCATTTATCAAGGTCTGCACCGGATAAAAGATCATCGGCTTGTCATAGACTGGCAGGAGATGTTTGTTCGTCACTTTGGTCAAAGGATAGAGTCTGGTCCCGAGTCCCCCGGCAAGAATAATACCTTTCATCTCATCTTCTCCTATTTCTTCAGTGATTTACAAATCAACGTAATTCATTATATGAACGTCTTTTCTAAAAAGCAAGGAATAGCTCTGGAAGTAAATATGTATTGATTAATGGTCACCGTATCTATAATATCTATTAGTGAATATGAAAAAGAATAATGTAGAACTTAGCAACAAGCCTTTTGAGATCAAGGACTGTGCCCTTGCAGCACTTGCAACGGGAAAGAGTGCCCAAAATCTGAAGGAGCTGAGAGATCTGCTTCTCGATATAGATGCGAACAGCATCTACTACCATTTCTGGGGTGGTCAGCTCAAACCTCGTTTTGACGATCCGGAATACCACAACGATTTCGCCTCATGGACAAGACACGCTCTTCACGACGGGACTCTCGCCGAGAGACTGAGCGCCATCGACCCAACCGACTTTCAAAACCTTGAAGATCTGCGTACAGAGATAGTAGAGATCATAGAAGAAAGACTCGATGAAAACGATCATATTCCGTGGTGTGAACCTGACGAGAAATTTCACTTCGTGACCTCGCAGATAGTTGTCTTCAATACGAAAAAAACGATCGAGGATCCCCGAATGCTCGTCAAGACCATACCGAACATGACCAGAAGCAGCATTTTCTATCATTTCATTGATGCTCGCAGAAGAACACCTGAGAACATAGACGATTTCAGGGCATGGTTGAAAGGGTTCGATGGACAGTACAATTTCTTGTGTGACATGATATCGACCATCGATCCGTTCTTCGCGACACTGACTGAACTGAGGAAGCACCTGTACAATATCGTCAAGAATTACTTTGAGGGGGAATAGCCTTTGACGACTATCCTCGAACAATACGCCGATATAGTGGGCTGGGAGGTCATCGACCAGCTGTACCAGCTCGCCGCTCCGTTGAAGGGCATAAAGGTAGTCCATGTCAACTCGACGAGGAAGGGAGGCGGAGTGGCTGAGATCCTCAACAAGCTCGTTCCGTTGCAGAAGGATCTCGGCATCGATGTCACATGGGAAGTGATTAAAGGCAACAAGGATTTTTTCAAATGCACAAAGAGTATCCACAACTCTCTTCAGGGAAGCAACATCGAACTTCCTCAGTCGATGATGGACACATACGAAAAAACCAACGAGAAGAATGCCGAAAAGCTGAAAAAAAAGCTCAATGATGCCGACATCGTGTTCATACACGATCCGCAGCCTGCACCCTTGATCAAATACTTTCCCGAGAGAAAGGGGAAATGGATATGGCGGTGCCATATCGATGTCAGCAAACCACAAAGAACGGTATGGAAGTATATCAAAAATTTCGTGAAGGACTACGATGCGAGCATCTTCTCCCTGCCTGCTTTTGCTCAGCCCCTTCCCCACCCCGAATACCTCATACCGCCGAGTATAGATCCGTTGAGCGAAAAAAATATGGATCTCTCGAGGGAAGAAATCGAACAGACGGTTCAAAGTTTCGGAATAGACATCGAAAGACCCATCATGCTGCAGGTTTCAAGGTTTGACAGGTTCAAAGATCCTGTTGGTGTAATTCAGGCATTCAAGCTCACCAAGAAATTCGTGCCTTCCATCCAGCTCGTCCTTGCAGGAGGAGAGGCTACAGACGATCCTGAATCAAATAGCGTAATCGAAGAAGTGAGGCTAGCCGCGAACAGCAACCCGGATATACACATACTCCTCTTGCCGCCAGACGCTCATAGAACAATAAACGCACTACAGAGAGGTGCTGACATCATAATTCAAAAATCGACAAAGGAAGGGTTCGGCCTTACAGTGACAGAGGCTCTCTGGAAGGGAAAACCCGTAATCGGTGGAGACGTAGGGGGAATAAGGATCCAGGTCGTAAACCACCACACTGGATTCCTAGTCAAAACCCCCGAAGGTGCTGCGTTGAGGGCAAGGTACCTCTTGTTCCATCGGGAGAGACTCAATGAAATGGGAAAAAAGGCAAAGATATTCGTAAAGGAGAACTTCCTCCTCACAAGACATCTCAGAGAGTACCTCACTGTAATGGTATCGTTGAAATACGGGGTAAAGGAAAGAATAGAACTGGGGTGAATCATCCTATCAGTATGAAAATGCTGAATCCAAATATCGATATCGACACATTCTTCTCCAATCTCAGGAAAGGCACAGAAAAGATTCTCGTACTCGATTACGACGGCACAATAGCACCGTTCAAGGTTGAGCGCGACAAGGCCTTTCCCGACAAAAAGATCGTAGATCTATTGAAAAAAATCGTGAAGAGCCGGGATTGTACGGTTGCGATTGTATCCGGAAGAAAGGCAAAAGAGATTGCAAGACTTCTACCCGACTTGAACAACAGGATTGAGATATGGGGATCGCATGGATGGGAACATATCGAGCTGGACGGATCTTATTCAAACTCCAGACCGGCTCCCGAGGTATTGAAAGCCATAGAAGACGCTGCGAAAAAGGTGAATGGCTACTCACTAAAAGGGAGAATCGAGAGGAAAGACGCATCGATAGCAATTCACACGAGAGGCCTCGAGAAAAAAGAACAAAAGGAGATAAAAGACAAGGTAGTACCAGAGTGGAAAGACATAGCATCGGCTGAAGGTATGAGCCTCGTAAGATTCAATGGTGGATATGAACTGCGAGACAAGAGTATCAACAAGGGTTCCGTAATAAGAGAAATCATAGAGAAGTCTGGAAAGAACGGAATAATATGCTATATAGGTGACGATTCGACGGACGAAGATGCCTTTGCCGAATTGAAAGACAGAGGCTTGAGCATACTTATATCCTACGAAGACCCAATATCGAGCAATGCGGACGTAAAATTCGATTCGATGGACGAACTGATAGATTTTCTCAAAAGGTGGTCGAGAGCGTGTGGAGGTGAGAGATGAACGACATGATAAACAGACTCGTGATCATATCGAACAGATTGCCCATAATCCTGGAAAAGGAAAACGGCAAATGGAAAACTATCCCCGGCTCCGGAGGCCTTGTAACAGCCTTAGCGCCGGTGCTGAAGAACAGAGGCGGAATGTGGATCGGATGGCCGGGAACGAGTGAGCTCACCGACGTTTCAAAACCTATCGAAAAGGCTTCTTCTTCGGCCGGCTTCACAATGAAACCTGTACTCCTCAATGAAGAAGAGATAGAAGGGTACTACATCGGGCTGTCGAACGAGGTGATATGGCCCTTATTTCATGACCTGCAATCTTACTGTAATTTCGACCCCCAATACTGGGATACTTACAAGGAAATAAATAGAAGGTTCGCCGAGGTGACGATCGAAAATACCTCGACCGAAGATTTCATATGGGTACACGACTATCATTTGATAAACGTCGCTCAGGAGCTGAAAAAGCTAGGCACGAGGTCAAAGATAGGCTTCTTCCTTCACATTCCATTCCCGCCGCTCGATATTTTTTTCAAATTGCCGTGGAGACGTGAGATCTTGCTTGCCATGCTCGAGTATGACGTCATTGGATTCCAGACGCTGAGAGACCGAAGGAACTTCATCCAATGCGTCAGGGCTCTGACAGAAGGTATCATTATTCAGGGAAAGGGCCAAGTGATCATTGCAAGAATCGGAAACAGAACGATAAGAATATGCAGTTTTCCCATCAGCATCGACTACAAGAACTTCGTTTCGCTGGCACGTTCGAAAAAGGTCGCCGACGAGGCATGGTTCATTCACGAAAAGCTTCCAGGGTACCAGATCATTCTCGGAATCGACCGACTTGATTACACAAAGGGAATACCATACAGGCTCAAGGCATTCAGAAATGCCCTGCAGAGATACCCCGAGCTCTTGAACAAAGTCATCTTGATACAGGTCGTAGTGCCAAGCAGAAGAAACATCCCCGTATATAACGAGCTCAAAGAAGAGATCGAAAGGCTGGTCGGTGAAATCAACGGCGAGTTTACCAGATCCGGTTGGGTGCCAATCCATTACATATATCGATCGCTAAGGAAAAACGAGTTGCTCGCATATTACAGAACTGCAGAGATAGCTCTTATCACACCCCTCAAGGACGGAATGAATCTCGTAGCTAAAGAATACTGTGTCTCCAATATCGAGGAGAAGGGTGTATTGATACTCAGCGAATTCGCCGGAACCGCCGCCCAGTTGCAGAAAGGCGCTCTTCTTGTCAATCCATACGATATACAAAAAGTCGCAGACGCTATATACCGAGCATTCAAGATGGACGAAGCTGAGAGAAAGATCAGAATGAGCAAAATGCGCAAGGCTATAAAAAGGAGTGACATATTTTGGTGGGTAAACTCCTATCTTCAGGCTGCAATCTCTCACGACCTCGAGAGCTTCCCGTTGCTCGAAGAATACCTTCCGCCATACGATATTTGAGCCTTTTACTCGTTTACCATTCGAATATTTTTGTAATATATTGGTTCTGGCATCAGAATTGATATTCATAAGAACCAAAACGATGGAGGATGCTTTTGAAAGTTTGCTTCTTTTCGCCGACTGCATATTCATATTTCGACAAAAGCAAAAATCTCTGGGCGGGCGGCGCAGAGATCCAACAGGTTCTCGTTGCCAGAGAGATGGCGGCGAGGGGCATAGAAGTATCATTCATAGTGGGAGATTACGGACAGGATGACGTCGAGGTCTTCGGCGACATCACGGTGATCAAATCGTTCGCTCCTTTCAAGGGAAACCGAAAGCTAAGGTTCATTTTAGACATGCTGAAGATATACAGAGCGATGAAAATCGCAGACGCCGATGTCTACAATCAACGTTCAACATCCTTCTACACGGGTCAGCTGGCTTACTTCGCCGCGAGGCTGAAGAAGAAATTCACCTTTTCGATTGGGATAGATTACAATTGTCTCAGTGATTGCGGCGGCTTTCTTCCGAAGATCATGTGTCGGCTCTATCGATACGGGATCAGAAAAGCAGATGCCGTCATTGCACAGACGGAGCAGCAGAAAAAGCTGCTCAGAGAAAATTTCGATGTAGAGGCAACTTTGATAAGAAACGGAATATACATCCCAACTGGCACTTCGCACGACGATGCACTCGACAAGGTCGAAAACGCTCTTCAAGGAAAAGAGAAAACGCGCGAATTCTTATGGGTGGGGAGCTTCAGGAAAAGAAAGAGACCAGAGCTCTTCGTCGAACTGGCCAGACGGATCCCGGAGGCGAGATTTACCCTTATAGGAGGAGTTGGAGACGACAAAGACTACTATGAGAAAATCGTCAAAGATGCCGAGAAGGTTGAAAACCTCCGTTACGTAGGATTCGTTCCACCGGAAAGAATCGATAGCTACTACAGAAAGGCCTTTGCTCTGATCAACACGTCCTACCTCGAAGGATTCCCCAATACGTACCTTCACTCTTGGATCTATGGAACGCCGACATTGACGATCGAAATCGATCCCGACGGAATCATCGAACGGGAAGGTATTGGAAGAAAGACGGGAAGTTTCGAGGAGCTGGTGCGGTCGGCAAGAGAACTATGCTCCGATGAGAATTTAAGAAATCATATGTCCCAAAGAGCATGGAACTACGTGAGAAAAAATCACGACATAAAAGACAGATCTCAAGACTACATCGAGCTCTTCGAAAGGCTCATAGCGGAATGACTGCATAAAAACCATCTTCACCTTGAAAGAAGCTCCTCATAGATCGCAGAAGTCTCTTCGATACAATGGTCGAGGGTGAATTTTTCAAGATACCTTCTCCTCGCCTCTTCTCCCATCATCGACCTCAACTTCTCATCGTGCAGTATCTTGAGAACCGAATCGGCAAGAA
>NATK01000088.1 GCA_002085285.1 Candidatus Latescibacteria bacterium 4484_7 | reverse complement strand
AAGGAGGAGTAATGCTTGCTGAGAGGATGAAGAGGCTCGGTACCGAGACCGCTTTCGAGGTGCTTGCCAAAGCAAAGGCAATGGAGGCCGCTGGTAGAGAAGTGGTTCATCTGGAGATTGGAGAGCCTGATTTCGATACGCCTAAGCATATAATTGACGCAGCCGTAAAGGCTCTCAGGGAGGGGTTCACTCACTACGGCCCTTCTGCAGGACTCACCGAAGCGAGAGAGGTTTTCGCAGAATTCATATCGAAGGATAGAGGGGTGAAGGTCGGGCCGGAGAATGTCGTCATAACCCCCGGCGCCAAGCCCATACTATTCTTTTCCATCATCGCTCTGGTCGGTGAAGGCGATGAGGTGATCTATCCCAACCCCGGTTTTCCGATCTATGAATCGGTGATCAACTTCGCAGGCGGCAAAGCTGTGCCGATCCCCTTGAGAGAAGAGAACGATTTCTCGATTGATATAGATGAGCTGAAGAAGTTATTCAATGAGAAGACGAAGCTGATCATCATCAATTCACCACAAAATCCAACTGGTGGAGTCTTGAGCGAAGAGGATATGAAGGGAATCGTCGAGCTGGCGCAAAAGTACGATGCATGGATATTGAGCGACGAGGTTTACAGCAAGATCATCTATGACGGGAAGCATGTCAGTGCCTTCGATATTCCCGAAGCGATGGAAAGGACGATCCTTCTCGAGGGCCATTCTAAGACCTACGCGATGACGGGCTGGAGATTGGGCTACGGCGTTATGCCGATTGAGCTCGCCGAACAGATAGCCAAGCTGCAAACGAATAGCACTTCCTGCACAGCCAGCTTCATACAGAGAGCCGGTATGGCTGCTCTGACGGGTCCGCAGGATGATTCGATCAAGATGGTCAAGGAGTTCAAGGCACGCAGGGATCTGATAGTGGACGGATTGAACGAGATCCCAGGGTTCAAATGCTTGAGGCCCAGAGGCGCTTTCTACGTATTTCCCAATATCACGGGAACAGGCAGAAAATCGAAGGAGCTCGAAGAATATCTGCTCGATAAAGCTGGAGTGGCTGGTCTGAGTGGAACGAGTTTCGGCAGCTATGGAGAGGGTTATCTCAGATTTTCCTATGCGAATTCGCAGGAAAATATTCGTAAGGCTCTTGCCAAGATAAAAGAAGTAATGTAGGAAAGCGGAAAGCTCGCTTGCCCTGTTGAAAAATCGATTTTTCAGCAGGGCTGCTTTTTTTGGAGGTTCGAAGATTTGGCGACTGACATCATAGCACTCGGCGGGAACGCCATCATACCCAAGAGCGGCAGCGGTACGATCGAAGAGCAGAGAAGGTTGACCGACGCCTCTATGAAGCAGGTTGCCGAGCTGATAATCTCGGGCAGACGTGTCGTTCTTACGCACGGAAACGGTCCGATCGTGGGAAATATCGTCGAGAGAAACGAAGCGGTCAAAGATCGGATACCGCCAATGCCTCTGGATGTGTGCGGGGCGGATTCTCAAGGCGGAATCGGTTATATGATCCAGCAGAGCTTGCTCAACGAATTGCATCTCAAGGGTGCAATGAAAGACGTTGTCTCGATCGTCTCTCAAGTCGTCGTCGATGAGAACGACGATGCCTTCCAAAATCCAACCAAGCCGATAGGCCCTTTCTACACGAAGGAAGAAGCTGAAGAATTGATGCGCACGAAGGGATGGGAAATGAGGATGGATGCCAATCGAGGGTATCGCCGGGTCGTGCCGAGTCCGAAACCGAAGAGGATAGTCGAAGCAAATGTAATAGCCAAGTTGCTCGATTCCGGTATAGTCGTGATTGCTGTTGGTGGGGGAGGTGTGCCCGTCGTGGAACACAGGGGGACATTTAGCGGAGTCGAAGCCGTTATCGACAAGGATAGGGCCTCGGCTGTTCTGGGAAGGATGGTCGAAGCGGAGAGACTCATAATTCTCACGAGTGTCCCGGAGGTTTACACTGGATTCGGCACTGATCACGAGAAAGCCCTTCGCAGGGTGAGCGTATCCGAAGTTCGGGCTTTTTACGACAGGGGAGAGTTCCAGCCGGGGAGCATGGGGCCGAAGATCGAGGCAGCGATCGAGTTCTTGAGCAACGGGGGGAAAGAAGTAATCATATCCGATGCCACAAAGCTTCTCGATGCTTGCTCGAACGGTGCAGGCACTCATATAGTACCCGATTGATCTTTTCTATCAGGGGGGCTGATTGTGGAGGTTCGTCTTTCCTATGGGAATGATGATATTTCTCTGGATATCAGCGGGAAAGCACCCGTAAGAATTGTAGGCGAAGAGTTCCCCGAGCCTTTGAGCGATTCTTTCGAGGCGTTCGAGAGAAGCGTTGAAAATCCTATCGGAACGAAACCTCTATCGCAATTGCTGTCGGAATCTTCCAAGGTATCGATTCTTGTATCGGATTTGACGAGAAGCGGTTCGCGCAGGTTGCTGATGATTCTGCTCGAATTCCTCGAGAGGCGTATCAAGAGTTCAAATAATGTAGCGATCTTCATTGCAACGGGAATGCACAGGCACCTCGGTGACGACGAGTTGAATGCTCACCTGGGTGAAGAGGTGACGAGCCGTTGGCGCATCATTCAACATGATCCGACAGATGCAGCTTCTCTCAAGGAAGTAGGCACATCGCCCAAGGGAACTCCATACGCCTTCGCCCAAGAGGTGGTCGATTCAGACTTGATCGTTGCACTGGGCGGAGTGTCGTTTCATTATTTTGCGGGGTTCGGCGGGGCAAGAAAACTCATCCTGCCCGGAGTGGCTGGTGAAGAAACGATACTTTCCAATCACAGGCTTTCGCTCAAAGAGGATCCGGCACTCGGTCTTGCAGACGGATGTCTTCCTGCAAATCTCGAAGGAAACCCGGTGCACGAAGACATGGTGAGAGGTGCTCGAGCCGTACCGGTCGAGAAGTTTTTTATCAATTATATCACCGGTGACGGGGGTGAACCTGTATTTCTCAACTCGGGTGAAATGGAGAAGTCTCATGAAGAGGCTTGCAGAACCCTCAAGGAGATGTTTTCTTTCGGACTGAAAAAGAAGTATAGAGCGGCGATTATTTCGGGTGGCGGTTATCCAAAAGACATCAATCTTCTTCAGGCACACAAGTCTTTGAAGCACACCTCGTTTGCTTTGGAGGATGGTGCGATTGTCCTCGCGGCCCTTTCATGTCCCGAGGGGGTCGGGTCCGAGTCGTACCTCGATTCGTTCAGTGCCGGAGTGGACGGCGTTTATGAAAAGGTAAGAAAGAGATATACAATCAATTCTCAGACGGCGGTTTCCACAAGGGAAATGATCGAAAGGTTCAAGATATATTTGAAGAGTGAACTCGACGATAGTATGCTGCAAAGGTTCGGTTTCAGGAGATGGAATCCGGAAGATACAGATATGATTTTGCGTGGGATAGATGAAGAAGATATCATCGTGATAAAGGACGCTTCAACTTTCTTGCCGGCTTATTGGCAGCTCGACGATCGATAAGGAGTTGGACATGAAGGTACTCGTGGTAGGCGGTGGAGGCAGAGAACATGCGATCGCATGGAAACTCTCGCAATCCACTCTTGTGGACAAGATCTATGCGGCACCGGGCAATGGAGGAATCTGTCGTATCGCAGAGTGTTTTGATATCTCTGGCAGCGATAAGAAATCGCTCTTGAAATTGGTCGGGGAGAAATCCATCGACCTCGTAGTCGTAGGGCCGGAAGCTCCTCTCGTCGATGGAATAGTGGACGATTTCAGCGAAGAAGGGGTAAAGGTATTTGGTTTCAGAAAAGATGCAGCGAGGCTCGAAGGAAGCAAGGTGTGGGCGAAGGAGTTCATGAAAAGACATTCTGTCCCTACCGGCCAGTTCGACGTGTTCTCCGAACCCGATAGGGCCGTCGATGCTCTCGATGCCTACAGTCCCCCTTACGTTATCAAGGCCGACGGGCTCGCCGCAGGCAAGGGAGTAATCATCGCAGATAATAGAGATGATGCGGAGAAAGCGATTTCGAGAATGATGCGCGAGAAGGCATACGGTTCGGCGGGTGAAAGAGTGGTGGTCGAGGAATATCTTTCCGGAGAAGAGGTTTCGGTCCTTGCGGTCTTCGACGGCAGAGATTACAGGTTGTTCGTTCCGTCTCAAGACCATAAGCGTGCCTTCGACGGTGACAAGGGACCGAACACTGGAGGAATGGGTGCGTATGCTCCGGTTCCTTTCGTAGATGAAAAGGCGATGGAGTCGATAGTGACGAAGATAGTCGAGCCGACTTTCAATGGAATGATCTCTGAAGGAATATCAGGTGCCGGTGTACTCTACTTCGGGTTGATACTCACCTCGGACGGTCCCAAAGTTCTCGAGTACAACTGCAGGTTCGGTGATCCGGAGACCCAGGTTGTCCTTCCGCTGCTCGAGACGGATATCGCTGAGGTTTTCATGGCTGCTATAGAGGGTGGATTGAAGGGAGTCGATTTTTCCAACAGCTCCGATTCTGCTGTTTGTGTTGTGGTCGCATCGGGCGGTTATCCGGGTTCGTACAAGAAAGGATTTGAGATAAGCGGATTGGACGAAGCAGAGGAGGCCGGTGTTATCGTTTTTCATGCAGGAACGAAGCTGCAGAATGGAAAGTATGTCACAGCTGGAGGAAGGGTGCTCGGAGTAACTGCGCTCTCCGGCGAATTGAAAGACGCAGTGGATAAGGCGTACAGAGGCGTGGAACTCGTGGAATTCGGGGATGCATTCTACAGACGTGATATTGCTGCGAAGGCATTTGGGCAAGTGAAGTAATACCGAAAGGAGTCGATGTGAAAAAGGGTGTCAAGGTGGCTGTCTTCATGGGCAGCAAGTCAGACAGCGAGGTGATGGAGTCCTGCACCATAGAGCTCGAGAGGTTTGGTATCGATTACGAGGTGAAGGTATCTTCGGCCCACAGAAACCCGGACGGTACGAGAAAACTCGTGGAAGAGGCCGTAGAGAGCGGCGTCAGGGTTTTTATAGCGGGCGCCGGCATGTCCGCAGCACTTCCAGGTTTTATAGCTTCATTGACGGTTCTTCCCGTTATAGGTGTGCCTATAGCAAGCGGTCTACCTGGCGGGTTGGATTCTGTTTTCTCTATGGTTCAAATGCCTCCCGGGATTCCTGTTGCAACTGTATCGGTGGGAAAAGCCGGAGCGAGGAACGCCGCGATACTCGCCGCCGAGATACTGTCGATAAACAACGATTCCATTAAGGCAAGATTGAACGACATGAGGAGTAAATGGAGAGAAGGTTAAGAGCCGCATTTGAAAACGTAGATCTCCGCGTTCTCGCCGGTATCCTCTCCGGCGGTGGAATAATCGCCATACCTACCGATACGATCTACGGGCTGCACTGCATATTTTCCAATGAAAGCACACTTCGAAAGCTCATAGGCTTGAAGGGGAGGGACAGAAACAAGGGGTTGATCTTGCTTGCTTCGAATGTCAATATGGTGGATGGGCTTGTGTCTTTCTGGCCGGGTGATTCAAGGGTAGGACTCTCCTCGATCTGGCCCGCACCTTTGACGGCGATTCTGCCAGCTTCAGAGAATCTCAATCCTTTCGTTGCTCCTGGAGGTAAGGTGGCTGTTAGAGTTCCTTCGTTCAAACGTCTCGTCGAACTCATCGATATGCTCGGAGAACCGATTGTATCGACGAGTGCGAACAAATCGGGTGCCCCTCCGACCAGTTCGATGAGAGAGGTAGAAAAGCAATTCCCCGATCTCGACGCTTATCTTTCGAGAAGGGGACGTCATGCGAAGAGGGTTTCTACAATCGTGGATTTCACGAACGGCGAAGGGCGCGTAGTGAGAGAAGGAGCTTACGATTATTATAATTCACCGAAGTAAGAGACGGGTGGTTCCGATATTTTTCACTCCGCTTTGAGTGCGGAATAGACGATTTCGAGAAGCTGAGACGGTTTGTAAGGCTTCGGAAGAAATCTGTAGTTTACACCGATCGATTCGATTCCCTGAGTTTGTTTTTCAGAGTATCCGCTGCTCAGTATTACAGGTATGTCCGGTTTTATTGATTTGATCTTCTCGACGAGCTTGATGCCGTTTCCATCAGGTAGAACAACATCACTGAGTACGAGGTCGTATTCCTCCTGAGAGTTTTCGAATAGTTCGATCGCTTTGGCTATCGTAGATGAAAGTGTGACACAATAGCCGTTTGCGCTCAATACTCTGTCAATGAGACTGCGGATTATTTCTTCATCCTCCACGACGAGTATCTTTTCACCCTTACCTGTTATTTTCTCCGTTGCTGGATGTTTTTTCCCCTCGTTGATATCCATTTCCGAGGTGCGTGCAGCGGGGAAATAGATCTTGAATTCTGTGCCGCTTCCCTTCTTACTCGAAACGTTTATCCACCCGTCGTGCTGTTTGACGATACCGAAAGCGACGGACAGCCCCAACCCTGTGCCCTCGTTTTCGCTCTTGGTAGTAAAAAA
>NATK01000087.1 GCA_002085285.1 Candidatus Latescibacteria bacterium 4484_7 | reverse complement strand
GACCGGAGCGCTTGGGATCGACATAGTCGGGGTGGTGAATGAAAGCGATGAATCTCTCGGGCCAATCGATCGAGTAGAGGAACTGCTCGATGAGTTCCGGATACAGGAGATTATCGTTATGCCCTCCTTCACCGAGTCGCAAAGACTGCTTCGGACGATTCTAAGACTCAAAGGTAAGATGGTTCAAATAAAGGTAATCTCCGATCTCGCAGGAGTACTGGGCAGTGGAGTAAGTATAGAGGAGATAGACGGCATAGACCTTTTTTCCCTCGAGTTCGGTTTTACTATGAAGTTTGAGCGTTTTCTGAAGAGGAGCCTCGATATCTTCGTTGCGATTTTGGCCGTGCCGTTCTCTCTGCTGCTTGTTCCTATAATAAAGACACTCGCACGATCGCGCGGCTTGAAGCCGGTCGTCGAAGGAAGAACGGCTTTTAAGGGAGAAGAAATCCAATGGGTGGGATTGGTCGATGGTGATGGAAACTATCGTTTCACTTTGATCGATTACCACATTTTAGCTTGTATCCTTGCTGGAAAACTGAGTTTTGTTGGTCCTCCGCCGGTTTACGGAGAGATGTACGAGAAGGATCGCTTCCTGCTCGATACGGTGAAGCCGGGAATTACCGGCCGATGGAGGTTGGTTCGTCAGGAGGTCTTCGATGAGGTTGTCGATCAGGAGATATCGTACCTGAGAAACTGGTCTTTCGGAAACGACCTGTTGATATTCCTGAAATCTTTTTTTATGCTTAAGCGAGCCGCGTATCCTGCATGGTTTTATACAAAGGAGAGCGAGTAGTGAGAGGTAAGCTCTTTGTGTTCTTTGCCGTCGTCTTTGTTCTTTTTACCACCGTCCATTCGAAAGAGTGGGAGCAGTTCTACAATTCGAGTTCTGTTTACAGGATAAGGGAATTCGGTGGAAGCCTCTATTGCGCTACGGGCGGCGGTATTATGAAGTACGACCTTTCCGATTCGAGTTTTACACAATATATAAACGGCCTCGGTTTTCCATCGAGTGGGGTGTCAGATATCACCATCGACAATGAGGGAAATCTCTGGGTGGGGTTTGCTGCCCACGGTATTGCTCGGGTGGAGGCGATTGAAACTGACCCTTCGGTTATTCTGTACAATCTATCGAGAACCAGCGGGATGCTTTCCGACAGCGTCACCTGTCTTCTGTCCGTAGGGGAAGACGTTTATTACGGCTCTACGAAGGGTATTGCAAAGTTCTTCGACAACGTGCACACGAAAGAAACAAATCTGACCGACTATCTGGAGGAGAAACCTGTGTACGACATCTTTGCGGTGGGAGATTCTCTCTGGGTCGGTTATTCGGGCGGGGTCGTTCTCTTTGATAGGAATTCGTTTCAGGTAGTTTCTTTTCCGATAGGAGCGACGAGGTCGCTGTGTAGCTATGATGGACATGTTTACTGTCTCTCGGACAGCGGAATTTTCTGGTACGGAGGGGGCGGCTGGAATCAGATGCCGTCCCCGGCCGGTGAAGCGCTCGTTTCCATCGCGTCGGGCGGTGGCAACTTGTTCTCTATTTCGAGGGCTAAGGTTTTCGAGTGGTCTCAGGGCGATTGGATCGATATAAGCGGAAACCCTTATACGTCAGGGAGTCTGAAGAACGTGCTCTTCGTCGGGTACAGGATAAGAACCAGTACCGATATTCTGAGATCGATCGCTGTCGATCCCTCTGGGAATCCCTGGGTGGGAGGTGTATGGGAAGGTGCGCGCAGGGGCGGGTACATCACGTATTACAATGGCAGCGTATGGGTCAACGAAGCACCTGCGCAACTCTCTCACAATGACATTATGGAGATGGACATAGCACCGGATCGGTTACAACCTTGCCCTCCTATTAGATTCCAGGGGCAGCCTGTGGTGCAGCGCTCTCGATTACGACCTCGACAGGATAGTTGTAGGCGATCCTCTCGTTTATACTGACGACGTCTGGGAACACTACTCACTCGACGAGGGCACTATTACCACCAATAGATTCGTCAAGGCCAAGGAGGACCCTGCAGGCAACAGGTGGTTTCTCTCAGACGACGTAAAACATGACGTGGGAATGTGGGGCATCAATATCCTCAGCGCGGACGGCTGCCATTGGTTGAGCGTGAACCCCGAAAATTCATCGGGGATGCAGGGTGGTAATGTCTTCGACTGTGCCTTCGGTTCGAGCGGGAGGGTTTATGTAGCAATCAGGGGTTACGGTGTACAGGTGTGGTATACGGGAGGGTACGAATGGTCAGCCCTGAGCGATCTCAGCGGTGATTACTGGACGACGATACTCGGGCCAGACGACCTGGCGAGCACGGAGATTCACGCGATCGCTCTTGGCCCGGATGGAAGTGTTTGGGTGGGCACTTCGAGCGGGTTGGTCAGGTACGAGTCGGGATTGATCGATTCGATCACAGTAAAGCTGAATTATTCCGACAGTGGGTTGATTGGGGCCACCGTTAACGATATTGAATTCGACGGGGATGGTAACCTCTGGGTGGCAACTGAGAGAGGCTTGAACGAGGTTACCACCGAGGGGAAGATCGAAGCGTTCACGACGGCTGACATGTGGCAGAATGAGCTGCAGTTCATTTACCCCAGTTCGGTGATCTCTCCTCTGAGCTCTCCGGTCTGTACATCTCTACAGTACGACCCGGCTTTCAATGTGATGTGGATAGGAACGAACGAGGGGCTCGTCAGGCTCGATTTGACCCCGCCTCCAGTAAAGAAGATTGAACTTGATAAGGTGATACTCTATCCCAACCCGCTGCATATATCGAGGGGTGACAATTCGCTGAGAATCGCAAGGATCTCGGGCAGGGTCAATATCCATGTTTACACGATCGAAGGCGAGCTCGTGCACGAAGCCTTCAATCTCGCAGACGGCGACGTGGCATGGGATCTCCTTTCATTGAACGGCTATCAGGTAATTTCGGGGGTTTATTTGGTGAGGATCGATGACGGAACTCACAGCATTTATAGAAAGGTCGCTGTCATAAGATGATTCGCAAATACAGGAAAAGGGTGATCATAATAGGCGCGGGTGAGGCCGGGCGGATGGTGGCCGCCGAGATAAACGATCATTCGGAGCTAAATGTTTCCATAGCGGGTTTTCTTGATGACAACGAGAGGTTGCAGGGAAAGAATGTTTCCGGATTGCCGGTGCTCGGCATTACCGCCGAGCTCGAGGAGGTGGCGAAGAGAGAGGGGGTCGACGAGGTTATAATAGCCGTTCCTACGGCCACCGGCGAGTTTGTGCGTAATATGATAAAAAGGTGTCGCCGTGTGGGAGTACCTTTCAAGATAGTGCCAGGTGTCATGGAGATCATAAAAGGCACGGTTCATATAGAGCAGATTCGAGACGTCGAAGTTGAGGATCTCCTCGGCAGGGAAACGGTCGATTTAGATACAGAGGAAACAGGCAGCTTCCTCGCCGGGAAAAGGATCCTCGTAACCGGTGCGGGCGGCTCGATAGGAAGTGAGATTTCGCGTCAGCTGGCGAGGGTCGATCCGCAGATGCTCATTCTCCTTGGCAGGGGTGAGAACAGGATCTTCGATATAGAGGATGAATTGAGATCGACATTTCCGCGGTGCAGGATAGAAACGGTAATCGGTGACCTGCGCAACGCACCGCAGGTGGACAGGATAATCGAGAAGTATAAGCCTCATATCATTTATCATACAGCCGCTCACAAGCATGTCCATTACATGGAGAGAGAGCCTGAAGAAGCCGTAATGAACAATATCGAAGCGAGTATCAATCTCATCGACGTAGCCGAAAGGAGTGGAGTCGAGCGATTTGTTTTCATCTCGACCGACAAGGCTGCGAATCCGATTGGGGTGATGGGTGCAACTAAGAGGATCATGGAGCTCTATCTTCGCTCGAGGAGCGATGGCAGTAGGTGTCGTTTGATAACGGTGAGATTCGGCAATGTCATTGGAAGCAAGGGGAGCGTCGTGCCTCTCTTTCTCAAGCAGATAAACAGGGGAGGCCCGGTGACGGTAAGTGACCCTGAAGCTACAAGGTATTTCATGACGGTCAAGGAGGCTTCGCTTCTCGTTATAAGGGCCTCGATCATCGGTAAAGGCGGGGAGACGTTTATTCTCGACATGGGAGAACCCCTCAGTATTCTCGAAATCGCGAAGGATCTAATCATACTCTCCGGGTATGAGCCCGAAAAGGATATCCCCATATTGATAACGGGTCTGCGTGAAGGGGAGAAGCTGCACGAGGAGCTCGTTTCGGCCGACGAGGAACTCGTTCCGATCGATGGAGAGAAGATCTACCTCGCCAGATCTGGCAAGGAGTTGCCGCGGAGGCTCGATGAGACGATAGAGAGAATGATCTCCGCCGCGCACGACGGCGACCGTGAGCTTGTTCTATCGCTGATAGGTGAGATCATCCCTTCGTTCAAGGCAAGAGAACATTGAGGAAGGCAGGGGAAGAAAATAGGTGAATATAGACATAGAAAAGAATCTTCTCCTCGAAGACGTCGAAGACCTCTTCAATAATTCCCCGATCGTGACATTCTTTCATACGCCCCTCTGGCTAGATGCATTGACGCAGGCTTTCGAAAGGTTTGAAGGTCAGTGGATCACGGTACTCGATGGAGGAAATATCAAAGGAGTAATGCCTGTCATCAAAGCTGCAAAGGGGCTGCTCTACTCGTGCTGGTCGATGCCGTTTGCCACCTATGGCGGGCCTGTCGCCCTCGATGCCGAAACGGAGAGGGCGTTGCTCGACGAATTCTTCAAGATGGCCGAATCTACTCTTTGCTTCAAGGCTCAGACTTTCCTGAACCGCAGCTCACTCGAGTTCGAAACGCCGAGCGGCGTTGTTTCTTCCGTCTTTCACTATCATGTAGTTGATCTGTCTTCCGGGTTCGATGATTACTGGTCCGGTTCGATAAGGTCCAAACGCAAGCAGTTATATAGGAAGAGTCTCAGAGAGGGAATAGAGCCGAGGATGCTTGAAGACACTGGCGAACTCGAGAGCTTCTATTCGATATATCTAGAAAACTCACGCTCATGGGGGGGTGTACATCCTTACCCGTTCGAGCTCTTTTCGAGACTTTTCGAGCACAATGGAAGAAGCGTGCTCTTTCTGGGGGGGTACAAGGGTGATCAAATGCTTGGTGCAAACGTCGTGTTCTATTTTAAGGATTCAGCTCAGGCATGGCAGGCTGCGATGACCGAGGAGTCTTATGACTTCCATCTGTCGGAGGTTCTGATCATCGAAGGTATCAGGGAGGCGTGCAAGAGGGGTATAAGGAGCTACAACCTCGGCGCGAGCAATCGCAACGAAGGAATAATGGAATTCAAGGAGTCAATGGGGGGAGTGGAACACACCGGGTTGTCGCTTTCCGGTAAGAAGGGATTGTTAAAGAGGATGTTCAACAGGTAGAAAATGTACGGTTATTATAAGAGAGTAGCAAAGAATGTCTAACAACGGCGCGTCATCGAAACGCATGTCCATGCATGACGATTCGTGAGGAAAATACGATGCCTTCACTTCTGATGATAATAAATTTCTTTCCACCTTCTGCAGGGGGAGGCGTTTACAGGCCGCTATCCTTTGTAAGGGACCTCTCTAATCGAGGCTGGGATATTACGGTGGTGACTCCTCAGGCAGGGGAATTCTGGATTACGGACGAAGCGCTTTTGAAGAAGATTCCTGAAAAGGTGAGGGTCGCAAGGACGATGTCTCTCTCCGGTCAGAGAGTGATGAATGCCTTGAGGAGCGGACGCAGCGGACCATCGAGGCGTTCCTCGTCGGGCTTCGGGCTAGTAAGGGCGCTGAGCGATTTTTTTCTCATTCCGGACAGTTACGTGGGCTGGCTGCCGTTTGCCAGGAATGCAGCGTTCAAGCTCGTGAAGCAGGGGCACTTTGACGCTCTCTATTCGACCAGCCCGCCGGACAGTTCTCATCTCATCGCTAACTCTGTTGCCAAAAGGTTCCATCTTCCATGGGTAGCCGATTTCAGAGATCCATGGATCAATCTATATTTGAAGAAGCCTCCCACACCGATTCACGCATGCCTCCACAGGCATTTCGAACGCACGGTGACGAAGGCCGATGCGATTCTCGTCACTACTGATTGGCATGAGGAGATATTGGAGCGTCTTTATCCGGGCGCCCGAGTCGTCAAGATAACGAATGGGTACGATGAGGATGATTTCGTCGGAACCGAGCAAATGTCTCCGTCCGGTGATGTGCTTACTATCCTTCACTGTGGCATGCTCACACTGGGGAGGAGCTCGAGACCGTTTCTCGAGGGACTGGCGGCATTTCTCTCAGATACACCCGATGCTTTGGGAAGAATAAAGGTTTCGTTCGTCGGAGCGAGGGAGTCGGATAACGAGTACTGGGTTGAACGTTTTTCTCTCGAAGATGTTGTTTCCTTTGAGGACAATGTTCCTCATGAGGAGTGCATAAGGAGAGAGGCCGTTAGTCATGTGCTTCTTTTGATAAAGCACGATACACCGAATTACAACGGACTCGTTCCCGGCAAGCTCTATGAATATATCGGAGCGAGGAGGCCCATACTGGCAGTTGTGCCCGAGGGAGAAGCTGCTCGGATAGTCCTGAATACGGGGAGGGGAGAGGTCGCCGATATCTCCAAAACGAGGCAAATCGCCGAGAAGCTCGGCGTGATGTTCAAACTTTTCATGGATGGAAGGTTGGATGCGAGCTATAATCTCTCGAAGATCGATGACTTTTCCAGAAGGGTGCAGTCGGCCAAACTCGATGAGTTGTTGAAGGCGATGGTTGGAGATAACGAATCGAAGGCCTGATCGTGCTTTATGCATTGATTCGTAGCCGGTTGTTTATTCGATCGAATGAGAGGATGGCATCTCTATTCGTATCACATTATTATCGAATGAGAAATGAAGAATAGTATTATAGCAATCATCTTTTCTTTGGCACTCTTTGCAGTGCTCGTTTTCCCCATAAGAAGTGCGATAGTCGACGACACGTACATACATCTCCAGTATGCAAGAAACCTCGCTGCTCTGCATGAGCTCTCTTTCAATCAAGGCGAACCTTCTTACGGGGCGACGAGCCCGCTCTGGGTCTTTGTCCTTTCTATCGTCAGCCTCGCCGGAGGGAATCTCATGCTGTGGTCGAAGCTACTTTCTGTGGGATTTGCCGTCTTGACGATACTCCTCGTTTATTTCGTTGCCGACGAATTGACACGCAGCAGGTTCATTGCCTTTTTGGCAGCCATCGTTATGGCTTCTGAGGCCTGGTTTGTCAGGTGGAGTGCAGTGGGAATGGAGACAGCCTTTTCTGCATTCATGGTACTGATCGTTTTCTTTGTTTTCTTCAGGCGTTTTGAGTCGAGGGGATTTGGAGTGCTCCTCGCTGTCGTTTTTCTTCTTTCTACACTGTCCAGACCCGAGGTGCTGCTTCTATTCCCGCTGGCGGTTTTCACCGAGGCTCATGTATATCGTTCGATCCGATCAACGGCAAAGTGGAGCATGCTTTTCGTTATCTTTTTCATCTTATGGCTTTTGGTGATCCATCATCATACAGGATCGTATTTTCCGCTCACAGCCGGTGCCAAGCAGGGCAGATTTGCCCTTGCGGGAATTGTAGCAAGATCGCTCGTGCCGATAAAGATACTTGGGGCGACGCTGCTTTTGCCGTGGCTTGCAGTCATCTCATCCATCGTTTTAGGTATCTTAAGGGGAGATTGGAGCTTGGTGCTGCGCAGTGCCCTGCCTGAATCTCTGAGGGATGAAAGGCGCATGAAGGCGTTCGTCGAGCTTGCCGTCCTATGGATTTTTTCACTGCCTGTCGTCTATGTAGTTATGGACTTTCAGCTCCTTTCGCGTTATCTCGTTCCGACGATACCGCTCGTCGTATTGCTCGGTGTTTTCGGGTTCTTCGGGTTGGCCAGACTCTTGTCTGGCCGAAGGAGCAGTCAAAGGATCATCGCCGGCATATTGGTCCTTTTGACGATCGTGCAGAGTGTTGTGTTTTTCAAAACGGTGGTTGTAAAACCAACACTCGAACTGACGGACGGAATTAACAAGGTTCTTGTCCCATTCGGCAGATGGATAGATAAAAACACCAACCGAGAGGCCGTCATTGCGGCACCCGATATAGGGGCAATCGGGTACTTCTCGCACCGCCGCATCCTCGATCTCGGAGGTCTCGTCTCGCGGGAGATAAACACGATTCGTAGAAGGGTGGACTACGAGACCATTCTCGATAAGGGTCTCTATCTGAGGTTCAATCCCGATTTCCTCGTCGACCGAAGCCCCAAGCCCGAGAGATTCGCCGACAAGAAGATCGGTTCGTCGAGGTTTACACCGATTCTCGA